>JAEWAG010000377.1 GCA_023391775.1 Pseudomonadota bacterium
GGGCGGCCTCGAGGCGGGCGCTGCGCAGCCGGCCGTCGCTGCCGACGAAGCCCGCCGCATCCTCGCGCGCGGCCAGGACCACCTTGTCATCGCCGGAGGTGCTGCCGGAGGACGCCGAACTGCCGGCCGACGAAGCACCGGCGGAGCTTCCAGCCGAATAGCCGGCAAAGCTGGAAGCCTGGGCACAGGGGGCCAGGGCCAGCAGCAGGACCATGGCGGCGTACGGCAGGGAATGCTTCATCTCGGACCCGGATGGCGGCATGCAGGAAGCGGGGAGACTACCGCCGCGCGGCCGCCGGCGCACGTGCCGGCGTTCAGTCGAAGAGCTTGCCGGGATTGAGGATGCCGTTGGGGTCGAACACCTGCTTGACCCCGCGCATCAGCGCGATCTCCGCCTCGCTGCGGGTCCCGGCCAGGTACGGCTTCTTGACCAGCCCGATGCCGTGCTCGGCGGAGATGCTGCCGCCGTGCCGCTCCAGGGCCTGGGCCAGCAGCTTGGTCACCTGCTCGCACTGGCTGACGAACTGCGCGTCGCTGGTGTCGTCGGGCTTGAGCACGTTGATGTGCAGGTTGCCGTCGCCGATATGTCCGAACCAGACCACGTCGAAATGCGGATAAGCGTCGGCCAGCAGCTGCTGGGTTTCCTGCAGGAAGGCCGGCATGGCCGAGATCCGCACGGAGACGTCGTTCTTGTACGGCTTGTAGCGGGCCACCGCCTCGGTGATGCCCTCGCGCAGGCGCCAGATCTGCTGGGCCTGGGCATCGGACTGGCTGATCACCCCGTCGGCGACCCAGCCCTGCTCCATGCAGTGCTCGAACGCGGCCATCGCCGCGGCTTCGGTCGCCTCGTCGTCGCTGGCGAACTCGGTGACCACGTAGAAGGGATACTCGTCCTCCAGCGGCTTCTGCGCGCCGTGGGCCAGCACGTGGCGCAGCGCGCGGTCGGTGAAGAACTCGAACGCCTCCAGGCGCAGGCGGCCGCGGAACTCCGCGAACACCTGCATCAGGACCTCGAACGAGGGCAGCGCCAGCAGCATGACGTTGGTCGGCGGCGGCGGTTCGGCCAGGCGCAGGATGGCCTCGACCACCACACCGAGCGTGCCCTCCGAACCGATCATCAGCTGGCGAAAGTCGTAGCCGCTGGAGTTCTTGACCAGCGCGCGGTTGAGGTGCAGCAGCTCGCCGCTGCCGGTGACCACGGTCAGGCCGGCGATCCACTCGCGGGTATTGCCGTAACGGATCACGCGGATGCCGCCGGCGTTGGTGGCGATGTTGCCGCCGATCGAGCACGAGCCGCGCGCACCGAAATCCACCGGGTAGACCAGGCCATGGTCCCGGGCCGCGTTGTGCACCGCCTCCAGCACCATGCCCGCCTGGACCGTCAGCGTGCGGTCGACCGCATTGAAGTCCAGCACCCTGCTCATCCGCTCCAGGCTCAGCACCAGCTCGCCGTTGGCGGCTACCGCGCCGCCGGACAGCCCGGTGCGGCCGCCGGAGGGCACGATCGCGACCTTGTGCCGGTTGGCCCAGCGCACGATGGCCTGCACTTCCTCCACCGTCGCCGGCAACGCGATGGCCAGCGGCGCCGGGGTCCAGCGCCGGGTCCAGTCGCGGCCGTAATGCTCCAGGTCGGAGGCGTCGGTCTTCAGGCGCAGGTCGGGGGCCGACTGCAGCAGGTCGGCAAGGCGGGCATCGTTCATGGGAGGTGGCAGCGCGGCGTCCGGGAGCCGGCAAGCGTGCCAGTGTTGGGCCCGCCGAGTCCAGCGCGCAGGCCGGTGCCCGACGCCGCTCCAAGCCCCTGTTTCACTGGCAACTTTCCCCTTGGAAACTGCCGCTGCCAGCCACACGCGGCGTTGCATGCGGACGCACGGAAAACGCATGACGCACTGCGGAAAACGGAGGCGGCTTCTGGCATAGTTGGCGGCTCCCGCCACCTCTGCCGGAAGCGCGCGCATGTCGCCCAAGAAGACCTCCTTTCCCAAATCCGACATCCGCGTCCTGCTGCTGGAGGGCGTAAGCCAGACCGCGGTGGACACCTTCCGCGCGGCCGGCTACGAGCACATCGAATTCC
This sequence comes from Pseudomonadota bacterium, assembly GCA_023391775.1. Taxonomy (GTDB): domain Bacteria; phylum Pseudomonadota; class Gammaproteobacteria; order Xanthomonadales; family Xanthomonadaceae; genus Pseudoxanthomonas. Next base: position 2,072 of record JAEWAG010000377.1, read on the forward strand.
ACGACAAGTCCCTGCCCGAGGACGAGCTCAAGGCGCGCATCGCCGAAGCCCACATCATCGGCATCCGCTCGCGCACCCAGCTGACCGCCGAGGTGCTGTCCAACGCCAAGCGCCTGATCGCGATCGGCTGCTTCTGCATCGGCACCAACCAGGTGGACCTGGAAGCGGCCGAACTGGCGGGCATCCCGGTGTTCAACGCGCCCTACTCCAATACCCGTTCGGTGGCCGAGCTGGTGGTGGCGCAGGCGGTGATGCTGATGCGCGGCATCCCGCAGAAGAACGCGCAGTGCCACCGCGGCGGCTGGTCCAAGTCCGCCGCCGGCAGCCACGAGGCGCGCGGCAAGACCCTGGGCATCATCGGCTACGGCCACATCGGCACCCAGGTCGGCGTGCTGGCCGAGGCGCTGGGGATGCAGGTGATCTTCCACGACATCGAGACCAAGCTGTCGCTGGGCAACGCCCGCGCGGCGATCAGCCTGGACGACCTGCTGGCCCGCGCGGACGTGGTCACCCTGCACGTGCCGGAGACCGCTGCGACCAAGAACATGTTCGGCGCCGCGCAGATCGCGGCGATGAAGCCGGGCGCGCACCTGATCAACGCATCGCGCGGCACCGTGGTCGACATCGACGCGCTGGCCGCGGCGCTGGAGTCCGGCCACGTCGGTGGCGCGGCGGTGGACGTGTACCCGGTCGAGCCCAAGGGCAACAGCGAGGCCTTCGTCTCGCCGCAGACGCGCTTCGACAACGTGATCCTGACCCCGCACATCGGCGGCAGCACGCTGGAGGCGCAGGAGAACATCGGCGTGGAGGTGGCGGCCAAGCTGGTGCGCTACAGCGACAACGGCAGCACCCTGTCGGCGGTGAACTTCCCGGAGGTCACCCTGCCCGAGCACGAGGGCAGCCTGCGCCTGCTGCACATCCACCGCAACGTCCCCGGCGTGCTGTCGAAGGTCAACGACATCTTCAGCCGCCATGCGGTCAATATCGACGGCCAGTTCCTGCGCACCGACCCGAAGGTCGGTTACGTGGTGATCGACGTGGGCGCCGACGAGGCCCAGGTCGCGACCCTCAAGGGCGAGCTGGCGGCCATCGAAGGCACCCTGCGCACCCGCGTCCTGTACTGAACGAACCCGGCCGGCGCGCGCTCAGCCGCCGGCCAGCCATCTGGCGGCCATGCGCCGCATGGACGGATCCACGTCCGGGTCGGTGGCCAGCGCGGTGATCGGCCGCCACGCCAGAGCGTGCGATTCGGCACTGACCACGAAGCGCTCGTCCGCGCCGGCCCGGACCACGTAGCGCACGTCATGGTGCCAATGGCCCTGCACCTCGCCCCGCGCCGGGATCCAGTGCCGGTCCAGGTCGAAGATCCGGCCGCCTTCCAGGCGCAACTGCGCCACGCCGGTTTCCTCGCAGGCCTCCTTCAGCGCCACCCGGGCCAGGTCGCGCTCGCCGTCGGCGTGTCCGCCCGGCTGGAACCAGCGGTCCAGCGTGCGGTGGTGGGTCAGCAGGGTGCGCTGGCCGTCCGCGCTGACCACCCAGGCCGAGCCGGTGAAGTGCCCTTCCAGCCGCTGGCGCACGAACGGGTCCTGCGGGTCGCCCAGCAGCGCCAGGAAGGCGTCGGCCAGCGCCGCTTCCTCCGGCCATCGGCGCCGATAGTCCTGCAACTGCGCGGCCAGGCTGGCAGCGGGCGCGATCGTCGGCATGGGTACTCCGGTTCCCGGGGGCCGGCGATTATGCGCCAGGCCGACCCGTGGCGCCCCCTGCAGGCGGCGCACATTGCCAAGCGCCCCGGCCGTTTGGCAAGGTACGGCGCTCAGCGTCCCACGCGGGTCGCCACACCAATGGGCGCATCGGCGGCCAACACGGGGAACAACGCATGCTCAATCGTCTATTCAGCGTCAAGCCTCTCGAGCCGGCGCCGCACGTGGACGCCGGCGAGCCGGTCGAAGGTTCGCTCCAGGGCGAGGCGACGCTGCGCCGCACCCTCACCGCCCGCCACCTGGTGCTGCTGGGCGTGGGCGCGGTGATCGGTGCCGGCATCTTCGTGCTGACCGGACAGGCCGCGGCCAACCATGCCGGGCCGGCGATCATGCTCAGCTTCGTGCTGGCGGGCTTCGCCTGTGCGATGGCCGGCCTGTGCTACGCCGAGTTCGCCTCGATGATGCCGGTCTCCGGCAGCGCCTATTCGTACTCCTACGCGACCCTGGGCGAGGCGCTGGCCTGGTTCATCGGCTGGTGCCTGGTGCTGGAGTACCTGTTCGCCTCGGCCACCGTGGCGGTGGGCTGGTCCGGCTACCTGGTCAGCTTCCTCACCACGACGCTGAACATCCCGTTCCCGGCGGAGCTGGCCTCCGCGCCGCTGAACTGGGCCAATGGCGGCTTCGTGCGCACCGACAGCCTGGTCAACCTGCCGGCGATCATGATCGTCGCGGCGGTCAGCGGGCTGTGCTACGTCGGCATCACCCAGTCGGCCTTCGTCAACGCGATCATCGTCGCGATCAAGGTCGCGGTGATCGCGGCGTTCCTCGGCTTCGGCATGCAGTACGTCGACCCGGCCAACTGGACCCCGTTCATTCCCGAGCAGACCGGCCCCGGCCAGTTCGGCATGGACGGCGTGTACCGCGCCGCGACCATCGTGTTCTTCGCCTACATCGGCTTCGATGCGGTCTCCACCGCGGCCGGCGAAGCCAAGAACCCGCAGCGGGACATGCCCATCGGCATCCTCGGCTCGCTGGCGGTGTGCACCATCATCTACATCGCCGTGTGCGCGGTGCTGACCGGCATGACCCATTATTCCCTGCTGGGCACCTCCAAGCCGGTGGCCACCGCGCTGGAGGAAGTGCTCCGGGCCGACCCGACGGCCAATGTCGGCTGGCTCAAGACCGCGGTGGAGATCGGTGCCATCGCCGGCCTGTCCTCGGTGATCCTGGTGATGCTGATGGCGCAGCCGCGCATCTTCTATTCGATGTCGCGCGATGGCCTGCTGCCGCGCCTGTTCGGCCGTGTCCACCCGCGCTTCCACACCCCGCACGTGGGCACGATCCTGGTCGGCGTCGTGGCCTGCCTGCTGGCCGGCTTCCTGCCGCTGAACATGCTGGGTGAGCTGGTGTCGATGGGCACCCTTCTCGCCTTCGCCACGGTCTGTGCGGGCGTGTTCGTGCTGCGCTTCAAGCGCCCGGACCTGCCGCGGCCGTTCCGGGTGCCGATGTTCGGACTGGTCTGCATACTGGGCTTCGTCGCCTGCCTGGGCCTGTTCTGGAAGTCCTTCGAGGAGCACTGGGTGGTATTCGTGGGCTGGACCCTCCTCGGCCAGCTGATCTACTTCGGCTACGGCTACCGCCACAGCAAGCTCAACAAGCGCTGACGCGCCCTGCCGGACCTTCCCGTGAGCCACGACCCGCCGCGCGACCCGAGCCTGCTCCAGGCCCTCGCTCCCCTGCTGTTCCTGGTCGCCGCCCTGGTCTGCGCGGTGAACCTGTTCGAAGACGCGGCCTACGGCCCCAACCAGGTGGCGCTGATGCTGGCCAGCGGCGTGGCCGCGCTGGTGGGCCTGCGCAACGGCCTGGCCTGGGACGATATCCAGGACAGCCTGGTGCAGGGCGTGTCGCTGGCGATCGTGCCGATCTTCATCCTGCTGTCGGTGGGCGCGCTGATCGGCACCTGGATCCTCAGCGGCACGGTGCCGGCACTGATCGTGTACGGCATGGAGCTGATGCATCCGGCCTACTTCTACCCGGCCACCTGCCTGATCTGCGGCATCGTCGCCCTGGCCATCGGCAGCTCCTGGACCGTGGCCGGCACCCTGGGCGTGGCCCTGATCGGCGTGGCCCAGGGCATGGACATGTCGCTGCCGATCACCGCCGGCGCGGTGATCTCCGGGGCCTACTTCGGCGACAAGATGTCGCCGGTCTCGGACACCACCATCATCGCGCCGGCCGCCGCTGGCGCCGAGCTGTTCGCACACATCCGGCACCTGACCTGGACCACGTTCCCCAGCCTGGCGATCGCGCTCGTGCTCTTCACCGCGGTGGGCCTGGCGGGGGATTCCTCCGGCGGCGCGGACGCCGGCTTCGGCGACCTGCCGCAACTGCTGGGGGCCCACTACGACCTGGGGTGGTACCTGCTGCTCCCGCTGGCCGTGGTGTTCGCACTGGCGATGCTGCGCTTCCCGGCCTACCCGACGATCATGGTGGGCGCGCTTCTGGGCGGCGTGTTCGCGGTGTTGTTCCAGCCGGAGCTGACGGTCGCGCTGGCCGGCGACGCGGAGCTGTCGCGGCCAATGGCCCTGCTCTCGGGCGTGTGGAAGGCGCTGTTCGGCGGCTACCAGGCCAGCACCGGCAATGCGGCCGTCGACGACCTCCTCAGCCGCGGCGGCATGGAAAGCATGCTCAACACGGTGTGGCTGATCATCTGCGCGCTGGGTTTCGGCGCGGTCATGGAGCGCACCGGACTCCTCGAACGCATGATCCGCAGCGTGCTGGCGGCGGCGAAGTCGTCCGGCTCGCTGATCGCCGCCGCCATCGCCACCGCGTTCGGCACGAACGTCGTCGCCGCCGACCAGTACATGGCCCTGGTGCTGCCGGGGCGGCTCTACCAGCCGGAGTTCCGCCGCCGCGGGCTCGCGCCGGAGAACCTGTCCCGTGCGCTCGAGGACGGCGGCACCATCACTTCTCCGCTGGTGCCGTGGAATACGGGTGGCGCGTACTTGGCCGCGACCCTGGGCGTGGCGACGCTGGACTACCTGCCGTACGCGTTCTTCAACCTGGTGGGCCCCG
>JAEWAG010000007.1 GCA_023391775.1 Pseudomonadota bacterium
GGCCTGTTCACTTCCACCGAGGACTTCTGAGATGAGCCGCCGCATCGCCATCACCGGCATGGGCATCGCCTCGTGCCTGGGTAACGACCTGGATACCGTCTCCGAGGCGCTGCGCGCCGGGCGCGCCGGCATCCGGGCCCTGCCCGACGCCGCCGAACACGGGCTGCGCAGCCAAGTCGGCGGCGCCGTCGACCTGGATCTGGACGCGGTGATCGACCGCAAGCTCAAGCGCTTCATGAGCGACGCGGCGGCCTACAGCTATGTCTCCCTGCGCGACGCGATCGCCGACGCGGGTCTGGACCCGGCGCTGGTCAGCCACGAGCGCACCGGCCTGATCGCCGGCTCCGGCGGTGGCTCCAGCCACTGGCAGGTGGAGACCGCCGACCTGCTGCGGCAGCGTGGCGTGCGCAAGGTGGGCCCGTACATGGTCCCGCGCACGATGTGCTCGACGGTGTCGGCCAACCTGGCCACCGCGTTCAAGATCAAGGGCCTGAGCTATTCGATCAGCGCCGCCTGCGCGACTTCGGCGCACTGCATCGGCGCGGCGGCGGACCTGATCCGCCACGGCGCGCAGGACGTGGTGTTCGCCGGTGGCGGCGAGGACCTGGACTGGACCATGAGCGTGATGTTCGACGCCATGGGCGCGCTGTCCGCCGGCTACAACGAGACCCCGGAAAAGGCCTCGCGCCCGTATGACGCCGGCCGCGACGGCTTCGTCATCGCCGGCGGCGGCGGCATGCTGGTGCTGGAGGACTGGGACCACGCGGTGGCCCGCGGCGCGCGCATCCATGCCGAGCTGATCGGCTACGGCGTGACCTCCGACGGCGCCGACATGGTCGCCCCGTCGGGCGAAGGCGCGGTGCGCTGCATGCACATGGCCATGCAGGGCCTGGACGGCCGCAAGGTCGACTACCTCAACACCCACGGCACCTCCACCCCGCTGGGCGACATCGTCGAGCTCAACGCGGTGCGCGAGGTGTTCGGCGAGGACATGCCGCCGATCTCCTCGACCAAGGCGCTGTCCGGCCACTCGCTCGGCGCGGCCAGCGTGCACGAGGCGATCTACAGCCTGCTGATGATGCGCGACGGCTTCATCGCCGGCTCGGCCAACATCGACACCCTGGACCCGAAGGCCGAGGGTTTCCCGATCGAACGCCAGAGCCGCGAGGCCAAGCTGGACGTGGTCATGTCCAACAGCTTCGGCTTCGGCGGCACCAACGCCACCCTGGTGTTCGGCCGCGCCTGAGGCCGGCTTGCTCCAGGGGACTAAAAACCCCGGCTTCGGCCGGGCTTTTTCGTGGGCGACATGGGCGGATGCGGCTCGCAGGCGGCCGCCCGCTACCCGGCCGGCGTCGCGTATCCGGAGCGGGCGCGCGGGCGTCCGGTTCCGGTAGGAGCCCGGACGCGGCCGCCCGGCCGCGCCGCCGGAACTAGGCCGCCATGCCGTTGTGGCGCAGCAATGCGTCGATGCTCGGTTCGCGGCCGCGGAACGCCTTGAAGTTCTCCAGCGCACTGCGGCTGCCGCCGCGCGAGAGCACCTCGGCCAGGAAGCGTGCGCCGGTTTCGGCCAGCTGCCCGGGCGCTTCCTCGAATGCGGCATAGGCGTCGGCGCTGAGCACCTCGGCCCACTTGTAGCTGTAGTAACCGGCCGCATAGCCGCCGGCGAAAATGTGGCTGAACTGGTGCGGGAAACGGTGCCAGGCCGGCGCCCGGTTGACCGCCACCTCGTCGCGCACGCGCTCCAGCAGCTGCAGCACGCTGTCCTGCGCAGGGTCGAAACGGCTGTGCAGCTCCATGTCGAACAGGGCGAACTCCAGCTGGCGCACGGTGAACATGCCACTCTGGAAGTTCTTCGCCGCCAGCATCCGGTCGAACAGTTCGCGCGGCAGCGGCGCACCGGTATCCGCGTGCGCGGTCATCGCCTGCACGCGCTCCCACTCCCAGCAGAAGTTCTCCATGAACTGGCTGGGCAACTCCACCGCGTCCCATTCCACGCCGTTGATGCCGGCCACCGGCAGCTCGCCGATCGCGGTCAGCAGCTGGTGCAGGCCGTGCCCCATCTCGTGGAACAGGGTGGTGACCTCGTTGAAGCCCAGGGTCGCCGGCTTGCCGGCCACCGGCCTGCCGAAGTTGCAGACCAGGTAGACCAGTGGCGTCTGCACGCCATCGGTGCGCACGCGGCGGTTGCGGCAATCATCCATCCAGGCACCGCCGCGCTTGCCCTCGCGCGCATAGGGGTCCAGGTAGAACTGCCCCAGCAGGCGGCCCTGCGCATCCTCGACCCGGTAGAAGCGCACGTCCTCGTGCCACAGCGGCGCGGTGTCCGGCTTCACCTTCACCTGGTACAGGGACTCGATCACGGCGAACAGGCCGTCAAGCACCCTGGGCTCGGTGAAGTACTGCTTCACCTCCTGCTCGGAGTAGCTGTAGCGGGCCTGCTTGAGCTTCTCGCTCGCCCAGGCCAGGTCCCAGGGCTGCAGTTCGCCCAGGCCCAGTTCGTCGCGGGCGAAGGCTTCCAGCTCGGCACGGTCGCGGCGCGCGAACGGCAGCGCCCGGCCGGCCAGGTCGCGCAGGAAGCCGAGCACCTCGGCGGGACGCTGCGCCATCTTCGTCGCCAGCGAGTATTCGGCATAGCTGGCAAAGCCCAGCAGCGAGGCCAGCTCGCCACGCAGGGCGACGATGCGGTCGATGTTGCCGCTGTTGTCCAGTTCCGCCGGGCCGGCCTCGGAAGCACGCAGGCCGTTGGCGCGGTACAGCGCCTCGCGCAGCCCGCGGTCCTCGGCGTAGGTCTGCACCGGCAGGTAGCACGGCATCTGCAGGGTCAGCTTCCAGCCCGGCTTGCCGTCCTTCTCCGCGGCAGCGCGCGCGGCGGCCACCACCTCGGCCGGCAGCCCGGCCAGGCGCGACTCCTCCTCCACGTACAGGGCGAAGGCGTCGGTGGCGTCGAGCACGTTCTGCGAGAACTTCGCCGACAGCGCGGCCAGCTCTTCCTGGATCGCGGCAAAGCGCTGCTTGGCGGCCTCGTCCAGCTCGGCGCCGCCCAGGCGGAAGTCGCGCAGGGCGTTGTCCACCACCTTGCGCCGCACCGGGTCGTAACCGGCATATTCCGGCGATGCGGCCAGGGCCTTGTACTGCGAGTACAGGGCCAGGTTCTGCCCCAGGGAGGAGCCGAAGCGCGTCACCTTGGGCAGGTTGGCGTTGTAGGCCTCACGCAGCTCGGGGGTGTTCACCACCGCCTGCAGGTGCGAGACCTGGCCCCAGGCCCGCCACAGGCGCTCGGTGGCGTCCTCCAACGGGGTGGCGAAGCTGTCCCAGGTCACAGGGGTGACGGTCTCGGCCTGCTTCACCACGGCCTCGGCGCGGGCCAGCAGTTCGTCGACCGCCGGTCCGATGTGTTCGGGACGGACCTGGTCGAAGCGCGGAAGGCCGGAGAAGTCGAGCAGCGGATTGTCCATGGGACCTCGGGTGGGAAGCGGGGCGGCACGGCCGCACCCGCCTGACATGCGCGCGCGGCGCGTTGAATTCAAGCCGTTACAGCTCGCCGCAGGTCTGCAGCGGCGGCAGCGGTGCACCGCCCATCGCCGCGGCGATGGCCTGGTCGGCGGCCTCGACCTCGATGCCGTTGGCCGCATACCAGGCGGGGTTGTAGTAGCTGTGCGCGTAGCGCTCGCCGGCGTCGCAGAGGATGGCGACGATGGAGCCACCCTGCCCGGCCTGGTGCATGGCCTGGGCCGCGCGCAGCACGCCGACGAAGTTGGTTCCGGTCGAGCCGCCGACCCGGCGCCCGAGCACCGCGCTGACATGGCGCATGGCGGCCAGGCTCAGCGCATCGGGCACCTTGACCATGGCGTCGACGCAGGCGGCGATAAAGCTTGGCTCCACCCGCGGCCGGCCGATGCCTTCGATGCGCGAGCCGCCGGACAGCGCCAGCGTCGTGTCCGGCTTTCCATCGCGCGCGCCGCGGTAGTAATCGAAGAACACCGAGTTCTCCGGGTCCGCGCACAGCACCCGGGTGTCGTGGCGCCGGTAGCGCACGTAGCGTCCCAGCGTGGCGCTGGTGCCGCCGGTGCCCGGGCCGCACACGATCCACGCCGGCACCGGGTGCGGTTCCTCGGCCATCTGCTTGAAGATGGATTCGGCGATGTTGTTGTTGGCACGCCAGTCCGTGGCCCGCTCGGCGTAGGTGAACTGGTCCATGAAGTGGCCGCCGGTCTCGCGCGCCACCCGCAGTGACTCCTCGTTGAGCGAGCAGGCGCTCTCGACCAGATGGCAGCGGCCGCCGTGGAACTCGATCGCGGCGATCTTCTCCGGCGAGGTCGAACGCGGGATCACGGCGATGAACGGCAGCCCCAGCAGCCGCGCGAAATAAGCCTCCGACACCGCGGTCGAGCCACTGGAGGCCTCCACCACCGTGCTGCCCTCGTGCAGCCAGCCGTTGGCCAGCGAGTACAGGAACAGCGAGCGCGCCAGCCGGTGCTTGAGGCTTCCAGTGGGATGGCTGGACTCGTCCTTGAGGTACACCTCGATGTCCGGATAGCCGGGCAGCGGCACCGGGATCAGGTGGGTGTCGGCCGAGCGGTTGAAATCGGCCTCGATCTTGCGGATGGCGGCGGCCACCCACGCGCGTTGCGACATGGCGGTGCACGGTGCGGGAAAGCCTGATTCTAGCCCTCCGGATGCGCGACGCCCTGAACCGCGCCGCGCACTGGTACCCGTCCCGCGGCTCAGTGCCGGGTCGCGCCCTGCGGCACCGGCTGCCATGCGAGGTTTGCGCCCTGCCCGCGCAGGCCCGACAGCACCGCCACCAGTTGCCGGTAGTCCTGCGCCAGCTGGCCGAACAGCGCGTCGTAGGCACTGCGCCCGGCCTCGGCCACCTCGCGGTAGGCACCGCGGCCCAGATCGACGAAGTAGTCCACGCTCACCCGCCTGCGCCGCGCCAGCCCCGGGAACAGCCCGGCCACCAGCAGGCAGCGGTCGCCCACATCGCGCAGGGCGTCCCGCCGCGTGCGCCCGACCTGGGCGTGGGCGTGCAGCCAGTCCAGCGCGAAGGTATGGGCCAGCAAGCCCGCCTCGCGCTGGTAACGCAGCAGCACCATGACCAGGTAGGCCTCGCGCGGTTCGTCCAGCGCGCAGCCGCTGCGCGCGGCCGATTCCCGGACCAGCGCCTGCCACAGCTCGGCCGGCGCACCCTGCCTGAACACCTCGGACATGCCGTCTCCTCCTGCCACGAAGACGGCTGGAAGCGTGGCACGATCCGGTGCCACGTGCTGGCAGCCGGCCGCGCGGAGTGCCAGCGCCTCAGGCGGGCGAGCCGGTCTCCCGCGCCAGGCGCTCGAGCTCCCCGGCCAACAGCTCCGGATGCAGGTCGAACTGGTCCGACAGCAGCAGTTCGCGCGCGGCAGCCTTGACCTCGATCCGCTCGGCCTGCAGCAGGTCGCCGTCGCGGAACAGCTCGATGTAGCTGTCCAGCACGCCGGACAACGTGCCCTGTGCGGTGTCCGGCGCGGCCAGCACCAGCTGCAGGCCGAGCGAGCGCAGGTAGTTGGTGGTGGCGCGCGCGTTCTGGGCGTCGATCTTGTCGCCGAACTCGTCCAGCAGGATCACCCCCAGCCCGCCCGGATGCGCCTCGCTCTTGCCGTAGGCGGCGGCCAGCGCGGCGCCGGCGATCACGTACAGCGGCGCGCGGTGTTCGCCACCGGAGCCCGAACGCATGCGTTCGCTGAGGGTGCCGACCACGCGGTCGTCCTGGCGGATCTCCACGCCGAAGTGGAAGAAGCGGCGGTAGTCGTCCAGCGGCGAGGCGGCGATCTTCGCCGCGGCACTGTCCTCGATCAGCTGGCGGAAGGCCTCCGGCACCTGTCCGGCAGTGCCGAACAGGGTGTCCTCGGCGCCGACGTCGGCCACCTTCTGGATGAAGCGGTGCAGGTCCCGGTATTCGGCCACCACCTCGTAATGGAAGCGGTAGCGCTCGTTGTTGGAGAACGCCGGGCTGTTGCGCAGGGTGCGGTTGAGCGCGTCGATCTGCGCCTTCAGCCGCACGAAGTTGTCGTGCAGGGTGTTGGCGACGTTGGAACGGAAGGTCTCCACCGCGGTGTCGTAGGCACGGTCGGCCTCGGCCCGGTAGTTGACCAGCTCGGTCTCGCGCAGCTGCTCCAGCTCGCGCTGCATCAGCGCGCGCGCCGGCTTCCAGGCATCCGCGGCGAAGTCCAGGTCCAGGCCATGGCTGCCGGCGTAGCGCTGCAGCTGACTCCAGGCCTCCGGCAGCAGCGAGGCCAGCTGGCGGTCGTTGTCCTGGGCGCGGCGCTCGCACAGGTTGCGCGCCTCCTCCAGGCCGGTGCCCTTGGCTTCCAGCTCCTCGCGCAGCTGTTCCACCCGGTTCGGGTCCACATGCGGATCGCGGAACGCCTCCACCGCGTTGCGGGCGACGATCTCCTCCTGCGCCTGCAGCGCACGCAGCAGCGCCTGCCGTCGCTCCAGTTCGCCCTGGGCCAGGGCTTCGGCACGCACCAGCGATTCGATCGTCGATTCGGCCTGCTGCACCTGCGCCTTCAGCGCGGTGGCGCGCTCGCCCAGGCGCAGCAGGTCCGGATCCACCGCCTCGGCGTGGCTGCGCTCCAGCGCCTGGTAACGCGCCAGCACCTGCCGGTGCTGCAGCAGCAGCTCGTGCAGGCCGCGCACCACCTCGTCGCCTTCCAGCCGTGCCAGCTTCTGGCGCAGGCCTTCGGCCCGACGCGCTTCCGGCTCGCACTGGCGCAGCTCGCGCTCGGCGTTCTCCAGCTCGGCGCGCAACAGGCGCAGGCGTTCGCCGTCCTGGGCGACGCCGATCTTCAGCTCGCCGCTGGACGGCAGGCGCCGGCGCTCGATGCCGCCACCCTTGGCCACCAGGCCGTCGCGGGTCAGGCCCTGGCGGCTGCGCACCACCTCCGCCTCGGTCTCCACGCAGCGCAGGTCGCCCAGCTGGCGGCGCAGGTAGGCCACCGCATCGGCATTGTCGCCCTCGATCAGCGCGGCCACGCTGTCCTCGGCCAGGCGCTCGGCGCGGTGGTTGCGCGCCTGGCTGGGCAGGGCCAGCTTGACCCCGTAAACCGCACGCGCACCCTGCAGCGAGCGGTAGACGCGCACCGCGTCCTCCTCGCGTCCGGCCGGCACCAGCAGCGCCTCCACATGGCTGCGCAGGTAGGCCTCGATCGCCGGCTGCCAGCGCTTGTCGCTCACGCGTACCAGGTCGCACACCGGCTGCGCCTCGATCCCGGCCTCGCGCAGGTGGTTGACCAGGCGCATGACCGCGTCGCGCAGGTTGGCCTGGCCGGCGTCCAGGCGCTGCTGGTTGCCGCGGGCGGCATCGCGACGGGCTCGCGCCAGCTGCCAGGCCTCATGGGCCTGGCG
>JAEWAG010000022.1 GCA_023391775.1 Pseudomonadota bacterium
GGGTAGTTCCTCGTGGGACGGCCAGGGCCGGGGAGCGCCCACCCTTGCACCGGGACTGTTCAACCACCGTGTGCCTGGCGTCAGATCCGGATGAACATCAGCGCGCGCCCATGCCGGGGCGAGCTGCAGGTCCACAGGCGCACGGTCTGGGCGCAGCCGCCGACGGACATGCCCGAGGCCGCGGTGCGGGAGCATTCCGGGAAGGTGCCGGCGGTAGGCCGCCTTGCGACTGGCATCCGCGCCAGCTGCCGGATGGTGATGGACCTACGCCACTTCGATCGGACTGCGCCGGTACCGCACGCCCGGCGGCCGCGATCGAGATCGTGGCCAAAGTGATGCGCACACCGGGCAGCGAGCAGCGAGCGCTCGCCAGCGGCACCTTCGTGCCGCTGCAGCCGGTGACAAGGCGGGAGGGCGATGGGCCACCGGACGCGGGCATGTGCGCGGGCCGGCGTCGGCCAGCGGCCGTGGCAGGGCTTCCCTTCGCCTGTCCTAGAATGGCGCCCCCCCCACGTCAACCGAGGAACCGCATGGCCACCTACCTGATCACCGGTGCCAACCGTGGCATCGGCCTGTCCCTGGCACAGCAGCTGCGCGCGCGCGGCGACGAGGTCATCGCGGTGTGCCGCAACGCCAGCGAGGCGCTGCAGGCCACCGGCGCGCAGGTCATCGCAGGTGTGGATGTTGCCGACACCGCAGCCGTGGCCGCGTTGCCCGGCCAGCTGCAGGGCCGCCGCATCGACGGGCTGGTACTCAATGCCGGCATCTTCACCAACGAGACACTGGATGCGCTGGACCAGGACGCGTTCGCGCGTATCCAGCGCCAGTTCGAGGTCAACACCCTGGGCCCGCTGCGGGTCGCGGCGGTGCTGCAGGGCCTGCTGGCCGACGGGGCGAAGATCGGCATCATCACCAGTCGCATGGGTTCGGTCGCCGACAACGGCTCCGGGGCGTATTACGGCTACCGCGCGTCAAAGGCGGCGGTGAATGCGATCGGCAAATCGCTGGCGGTGGACCTGGCGCCGCGAGGGATCGGCGTGTTCCTGCTGCATCCCGGGCGCGTGGCCACCGACATGCTCGGCGGGCACGGCGACATCGGGCCGGATGAGGCCGCCGCCAACCTGATCCAGCGCCTGGATACGCTGGCCTTTGCCGACAGCGGCAGCTTCTGGCACGGCAACGGCACGCCGCTGCCCTGGTGAACCTGTCCGTATCCCGGAAACAAGGACGCCGGCGCAAGCCGGCGTCGTCGCATCCGGGGCGGGCTGCGGCTCAGCCGCCGAAACCCGGGCTGGACTGTCCAGCGGCCGGGCCGCTGGAGCCGACGCCGGTTTCCGGGCCCTGGGTGCCGCCCAGGCCGACCACATCGTCGCTTGAGGACGAAGCGGTGTTCGCACTGCGCGAGCCCGGCAGGTCGTCGCTGCGCGGGTCGCCATGCGGCGAGGTGCGGCCGCCGCCGTCCGGCGCGGACTGCACGCTCCAGTCGCCAGCCTTGTGACGCTGCCAGGCGCGGTAGGCCACCACGCCGATTGCGGCTACCGCCGCGGTACGCAGGATTCCCATCTCGACTCTCCTCTTGCTGTGTGGGGGCAGGGGAGCCGAGGTTGGCCGGCGGCGGGTTAGGCGCGCGTGACCCGGAAGTACAGGCGTTGTGCACGCTTCGCCGGGGGCTGAACAGCGTGCAGTGCGTGGACGCCAGTCCACGGCCGTTTCATGGCCCGGCACGCAGGCTTGGGGCCTCCCCCTGTACGGAGTCGAACATGAGCAAGCCGCTGAGTACCCACGACGAGCGCCAGTCCGCCTACCGCGGCGAGGGCTGGAACACCGACCCCTCCGGCCACGGCCGCCAGGACCCCTCCGGCCCGATGCCGGAAGAAGGCACTGGCGAGGGCTGGTTCCCGCGCGGACATGGCAAGGGCGGCAGCCTCGGCGAAGGCGAGCCGGGCGAGGAGCCGCGGCGCGATGGCAGCACCCAGCCGGACTTCGGCCAGAGCGGCTCCTGGGGCAAGGACGGTGGCACGGCCGCGCCCACCGCCGATCTGAACGAAGCGGGCAACCCGGCCGACCGCGACGAACCGGCCGGCGAGGATCGCTGACCTTCCATGCACGCGTCGGTGCCGCAGCGGGATCCACGCGCCGCTGCGGCGCTGGGCGTGCTGACAGCCAACATCCACATGGGCTTCGACCTGCTGCAGCGGAACTTCGTGCTGCCGCGTCTGCGCGAGGCCATCCGCCAGACCGGCGCGGATTTGGTGTTCCTGCAGGAGGTCCAGGGCAGTCACCGCCGTCACGCCGCACGCTGGCAGCACTGGCCGCAGGTCCCGCAGTACGAATACCTGGCCGACACGCTGTGGAGCGATTTCGCCTACGGCCGCAATGCGGTGTATCCGGACGGCGACCATGGCAACGCGCTGCTTTCGCGCTTCCCGATCCGCGCCAGCACCAACCACGACGTGTCGATACGCGGACACGAGAACCGCGGCCTGCTGCATTGCGAGCTGGAACTGCCCGGCCAGCAACGCCACCTGCATGCGATCTGCGTCCACCTGGGCCTGCGCGAATCGCATCGGCGCCGCCAGTTGGATCTGCTGGCCGCACTGCTGCGGGACCACATCCCTGCCGATGCGCCGCTGGTGGTCGCGGGCGACTTCAACGACTGGCGCTGCGCCGGACACCGCCGGCTGCGCGAGTGCGGCCTGGTCGAGGCGTTCGAATCCGCGCGCGGCCGCCTGGCGCGCAGTTTCCCCGCCCTGTGGCCGCTGTTGCCGCTGGACCGGGTCTACCTGCGAGGCCTGGATATTCGTGACGTGGATGTGCCGCACGGTGCGCCCTGGTCATCCCTGTCGGACCACCTGCCGCTGCATGTGCGCGTGGGTGTCAGGCCGCAGGGCTGAGCGCGCGCATTCAAGACGGGGCCGCCAGCGGCCGTGCATAGGCGGGCGTGGCGCAATGCCGCCGGAGCCGGATTCAGGCGCTTGGAATCCCGGTGTCGCGGAACAGCCACAACGCCAGCCCGCCGATGGTGACGATGCCCAGGAAGATGATCCCCATGATGCGCAGCGGGCGTCGCGAGTTGGGGTTCATGCCTTGTCTCCGCGCGGAGCCTCGGGGGGCTCGGCCTCGTCGCCGCGCGCGCAGGGTTCGCCTTCCGGTCCGCCTGCCACCAGGCCGGCCTCCACCAGCATGCAGGTCAGGCGCTGGGTGATGTAGGCCTCGTGCTCGGCCGGGGCATCCCGGGTCAGGGGCGTGGATGCCTTGGCGAAGAGGTCCAGCGCGGCGGCCGTGTCACCTTGCGCCTTCAGCTCCGGAATCAGCTGCTCCAGGCGCTGCAGCTCCGCATCGATCTTGGCTCGTGTGTCCATGGCGGCATCATCCAGCCGCCGCTGTCATGGCCACGTCAGTTTCGCCGTGAAGCGTGTTAACGCCGGCGATGCATGGGCTTGCCGGCGGGTTAATCCCAGCGTGCTGAAGATGGCTCGCCATTGCCATGGAGTACAAGCATGCGCATCAGTGACGTCATGAGCCGCGACGTGTGCGTCGTCGGCCCGGAAACCCCGCTGCAGAGCGCGGCGCGACTGATGGCCGAACACGACGTGGGCAGCCTCCCGGTTGGCACGGACGACCGGCTGGTCGGCATCGTCACCGACCGTGACATCGTGCTGCGCGGCGTGGGCGAGGGCCGGAGTGTGGACACCCCCGTGCGCGAGGTGATGACGCCGGAGGTGCAGTACTGCTTCGAGGACCAGGACGTGGACGAGGTCGCCAGCACCATGGCCGGCCTGGAACTGCGCCGCCTGCCGGTGCTGGACCGTAACATGCGCCTGGTCGGCATCGTCTCCCTGGCCAACATCGCCCACAGCCACGACACCCAGGCCTCGCAGGAGCTGGTGCAGGGCGTGGCCCGACCGCACTGACCCGCCATCCAGGAGACCACCATGCAGCGCAACCTCATCCTCGCCCTGGCCGTAACCGGCGCACTGGCCCTGTCCGCCTGCGGGCGCGATGGCGGACCGGACACCTCCGAGGGCGGCATCATCCAGGAAACCCCCACCGACGGCGCCCCCGCAGGCGCGACGCAGCAGGGCAACGGCGATGCCGCAGCCGCCGGCGCCGCGGCGGGAGCCGGCGGTCCTGACGCGGCGGGCATGTCCGAGGGCTGCGCCACGGCGCAGGAC
>JAEWAG010000023.1 GCA_023391775.1 Pseudomonadota bacterium
GTCGGCCGACAGGTCGACCACCAGGGTGTCCGGCGCGGTGGCATCGATGCCGGCGATGATCTCGTCGGACTTGCCGTTGGGCAGCGCCAGCACCACCACGTCCGCGCCCCTGGCCGCGACCTGGTCATGGGCCAGGCTCTCGAAGCGCAGCTCGCCACGGTAGGCGTCGTTGTGGTCGGCCCCGCGCTGTCCATCCAGCTCGCGCGAGGACACGAAGGCCAGTTCCAGCTGCGGATGGGCCGCCACCAGGCGGATCAGCTCGGCGCCGGTATGCCCGCGGGCGCCAACGATTCCAATGGAGTACTTCTTGCTCATGGTTTGCAGGTCCAGTCTTCTGTTCCAGGCGCCCGCCACGGAGCGCCGCTGCCGGTCTCAGCCGACCAGGGTGGGCAGGCGGGTGCCGCTGTGGGCGACGCAGCGGCCGATGCGCTCGAAGCCTTCCAGGCCGTACCAGAACACCTTCCACTTCTCCTGCTTGATGCAGCCGTCGGACTCGGCGTAGTAGAAGATGTTCACCGGGTTGTTGTGCCGCGAGCGCCAGAACAGCTCCGGCGTCTCCTCGCGCATCACGTTCCACACCGCGCGGCCCAGGCCTTCGCCCTGGGCGTCGTCCAGCACCGCGAACTTGTCCAGGTACACGCCTTCCGGGGTGTCCACCAGGATCACCGCGGCGCGGTAGTTCTCGCTGATGTAGGCGCGCAGCAGGCGGGTACGCTCGAAATAGTCAGGCACCAGCTCCCGGCCGAAGCTGGACTCGATCAGGCCCTTCAGCCGCGCCTGGTCCAGCTGCTGCCAGCTATCGGCGCGCAGCACGCGCTCGCCGCGGCGCACCAGGGTGCCGGAGCCCTTGTGGGTGAACAGCTCCTTGGCCAGGGCCGCCGGGCGGGTGATCGACACCGACGACTCCAGCGGCAGCTTGTCCAGCAGGTCCTTGATCTGCTCGATCTTCACCTTCATGCCGCCGTGGATCCACGGCTGCTGGATCAGGTGCTCGTACTCGGTGGACAGGTTGATCGAATCGATCACCTTGCCCTGCTCGTCCAGCAGGCCGCCGGTGCCGGTGAGGAAGATGATCTTGTACGGCTGCAGCTCGCGCACCAGCTCGTTGGCGGCGAAATCGGCATTGATGTTGAGGATCTGCCCGCCGGCGGTCTCGCCCAGGCTGGTGATCACCGGGATCGAGCCGGCCTTGAGGCTGGCCTCGATCGGCGCCAGGTTGACGCCCCGCACCTCGCCGACCAGGCCGTAGGTGTCCTGGTCCATGTACTCGGCCTCGAACACGCCGCCGGTGATCGAGGTGGCACGCGCACCGTTCTGCTGCAGTGCCTCGACCAGCTTCAGGTTGGAGGCCTGGAACACGCGGCGCACGATCGCCAGCGCCTCTGGCGTGGTCACGCGCAGGCCATTGACCGTCTGCTTCTGGATCCCGGCGGCCGACAGCTCCGCGTCCAGCTGCGGACCGGCGCCATGCAGCACGATCGGGGTCAGCCCCACTTCCTGCAGGAAGGTCAGCGAGGAAGTCAGGTCCTCCAGCTCGTCACGCAGGACCGCACCGCCCACCTTCACCACCGCGAAGCGCTTGGCGTCGACCTGCGAGAAGCGCTTGAGGTACTGGCTGATCTCCTTGGCGCTGGCCATGCTCGATAGCAGGCGGACGATGGTCTGGCGGGTCTGGATCTGGTTGGGGGTGGCGAGGACGTTCACGGTCTGGAGTCGAAGGAGGCGGAAGGGCCGGACGCGCCGGCGCGGGGAAAGCGGCGCTCAGCGCGCGCCGTTGATGATCCGGTCCACGCTGGCGGCGTAGCCGCGCAGCTGGTCCAGGGTCACGAATTCGTCGGCGGTATGGGCCTGGGCGATGTCACCGGGGCCGTACACCAGCGCGGTATAGCCGCCGGCCGAGAACAGCGAGGCCTCGGTCCAGAAGTCCACCGCGTTGCCGATCGGCAGGCCCAGCGCATCGGCCACGTCGCGCGCGGCCAGGCGGCGCTCCTCGGCCCGGGCGATGTCGCCGGACGGCAGGCTCGGCCCGCGGAAGGTCTCTTCGAAATGCGCCGCGGCCGGATCTGCAAAGCCTGCGAAGGTCGCCAGGAGCTGGTCGATGTCCATCGACGGCAGCGGGCGGAATCCGAACCGCAACTCGGCCTCCGGCGCGATCATGTTGGCCTTGATGCCGCCTTCGATGCGGCCGATGTTGAAACGCAGTCCGGTCAGGCCGCCAAAGCGCGCGTGGGCCAGCGACTGCACATGGTCCAGCGCGCGGTCGCCCCAGCGCACGGCCTGGTGCAGGGCGCTGGCCGCGGCATCCTGCTGCCCGGAGGCGTGGCCGGCACGGCCCTTGAACCGCATCAGCACCGAGGAGATCCCGCGATGGGCCAGCACCGCCACGCCCATGGTCGGCTCGGCCACCAGCACCGCCTCGTAGGGAATGCCACGTTCCAGGAAGGCCGCGATGCAGCGCGGGTCGTTGGCCTCCTCGTCGGAGGAGAACAGGAAGGCCGCATCGCCGTCGCCCGCATTGGCCGCCGCCACCAGCGCCGCCGCCGCGCCCTTGATGTCGCACACCCCGAGCCCGACCACCCGGTCGTCCAGGCGGCGCATCACATGCGGGTCCGCGCTCCAGTGCGGCGAGTCCGGCACCGTGTCCAGGTGAACGTTGAACAGGTACTTCGGCGTGCCGCGCACCGCGTACAGGCTGACCGCGCCCGCGCCGTGGTCGATGACCTGCACGTCGAAGCCCGGCAGCTGCGCGCGCAGGTAATCGAAGATGCCGCCCTCGGCCGCGATCGCACGCGGCGGATTGCGGGTGTCGAAGGACACCAGCTTTTCCAGGTGGACCAGGGTGGATTGGAGCAGGTCGGTCATCGGAAGCGTTTCAGGGAAGAGGTGTCAGGAGTCGCGCCGCGGGATGCCGGCCAGCGTCGCGGTCGGAGCCGGTGCACCGGCAGGCATGCTCACAGGCTCCGCGAGTAGCCGACGAAGCCGGTGCCGCGCACCCAGCCCTCGGCCTCGTACAGCGCCTGGGCCGTGCTGTTGTCCACCGCGGTCGACAGCTCCAGCCGGACTGCACCGCGCGCACGCGCGTCGGCGGCGGCCCTGCGCAGCAGTGCCCGGCCCACGCCCTGCGCGCGCGCCTGCGGCGCCACGAACAGGTCGTTGAGCAGCTCGATCGGCGCGGTGCCGACGGAGGTGAACAGCGGATAGAGCTGGGCAAACCCCACCGGGGTGCCCTGCCCGTCCAGCGCCAGCAGCAGGTGGGAATCCCGCTTCGCCAGCCGCTGGCCGAGGAACGCGCCGGCCCGCTCCGGATCCGACGGCTGCCCGTAGAACACGCGGTAGCCGTCGAACAGCGCCGCCAGCGCCGGCAGGTCATCCATGCCGGCGCTGCGCACCTGGACCGGAGCGGTCGCCGCGCTCATCTCAGCGGTTGACCTCGGCCCACAGGGTGCTGCTCATGCCGAACAGCTTGATGAAGCCCTCGGCCTCCTCCACGCCCCAGTCGGCCGACTGGGCGTAGGTCGCGCCCTTGGCGTTGAGGATGTGCGGCGAACGGATCGCCACCGCGTCCACGCGGCCACCGCGGGTCTCCAGCACCACCTCGCCGTTGACCTGCGCCTGCGACGACGCCAGGAAGGCCTCCAGATCGGTCTTGAGCGGGTCGTGGTAGAAGCCTTCGTACACCAGCTCCACCCACTTGCGCGCCACGTCGGGCTTGAAACGGTTCTGCTGCTTGCTCAGCACCGCTTCCTCCAGCGCCCGGTGGGCGGCCAGCAGTGCGGTCAGGCCCGGTGCTTCGTACACGATGCGGCCCTTCAGGCCGATCACGGTGTCGCCGGTGTACATGCCGCGGCCCACGCCGTACTGGGCGAACATGGTGTTGAGGCGGGCCAGGATCTTCGCGCCTTCCAGCGGCTTGCCGTCCAGCTCCACCGCCTCGCCGGCGACGAACTTCAAGGTCACGGTCAGCGGCTCGGCCGGCCACGCGCTGCGCGGCGCGCACCAGCCGCGCGCGCCCTCGCCCGGGGTTTCCCACTTGTCGATCTCGCCGCCGGACATGGTCACGCCCAGCAGGTTCTCGTTGATGGTGTAGCTCTTCTGCTTGGCGCGCACCTCGAAACCACGCTCCTCGAGGTACTTCTGCTCGTAGGCGCGGGTCTGGGTGTGCTGCTTCTGGATCTCGCGGATCGGGGCGACGATGCGGTAATCGCCCTGCGCCTTGACCGCCAGGTCGAAGCGCACCTGGTCGTTGCCCATGCCGGTGCAGCCGTGGGCGATGGCGTTGGTGCCCAGCTCGGCGGCGCGCGCCAGGGCGGCATCGACGATCAGGTAGCGGTCGGACACCAGCAGCGGGTACTGGCCCTGGTAGCCCTCGCCGGCCTGCACGAACGGCTTGACGAAACCGTTCCAGATGGCGGCGCCACCGTCGATGGTGACGTGGCTGGCCACGCCCAGTTCGGCGGCACGCTGCTCGATGAAGGCGCGCTCCTCGGCGTCCACCCCGCCGGTGTCGGCGAACACGGTATGTACGGTCCAGCCCTGCTCCTTCAGGTAGGGCACGCAGAAACTGGTATCGAGGCCGCCGGAAAAGGCCAGGACGATGTCGCGGGATTCGTTGGGATTGCTCATGGGTCGGTTCCGTGGGGAATTCGGGGGAAGCGCGGGCTCAGCGCACCAGGGCGGCCATCACCGCCTTCTGCACGTGCAGGCGGTTCTCCGCCTCCTCGATGGCGATGCAGTTGGGCGAATCCATCACCGCATCGGTGGCCTTGACGTTGCGGCGCAGCGGCAGGCAGTGCGAGAACACGCCGTTGTTGGTCAGCGCCATCTTCTGCTCGTCGACGATGAAGTGCTTGAACTGGTCGCGGATCGGCTTCTCCGGCTCCCAGTTGCCGAAGTACGGCAGCGC
>JAEWAG010000034.1 GCA_023391775.1 Pseudomonadota bacterium
GAACCGGCCGCCGCCGTTGGATGCAATGACCAATGGCGGTGGAACCGCATGCAGGGGCGCTGCCACAATGGCCGCTCCTTCGCAGGTATGGAAACCCGTCATGAAGAGCATGCTGCTGGCCGGAATGGTCGGCTTCGCCCTGTTGTCCACGATTCCCGCGCCGGCGGCCCTGGCCGCCGGCCAGGACACCTCCGCGCCCGATCCGGCCAAGGACCCGATGCTGCTCAGCGGCGGCTTCCTCTCTGGCCATCCGGACCTGCGTTACCGTATGCACGGCCAGGCCGAGCTCGAGCAGGGCCGGCACGAGGATGCCTTCAGTTTCTTCCGTCGCGCCGCCTGGTATGGCGACAAGGCCTCCCAGGGCATGGTCGCGGAGATGCTGTGGAACGGCCAGGGCACCCCACGCGACCGTGCACTCGCCTACGCATGGATGGACCTGGCCGCCGAGCGCGGCTATTACGGCTTCGCGCTGCTGCGCGAGCGCTACTGGGATGCGCTGACCGAAGAGGAGCGCGCCCGTGCGCTGGAGGTCGGCGGCGAGGTGTATGCCAGTTACGGCGACGCGGTGGCCGAGCCGCGCCTGGCCACGGCCCTGCGCCGCGCGCGCCGCAGCGGCACCGGCAGCCGCACCGGCTTCGCCGGCAACGTCAAGATCAACGTGCCCGGTCCCGGCGGCGAGCACATCACCATCGATGCGGCCAAGTTCTACGACGACCGCTACTGGGATCCGAAGCAGTACCGGGCCTGGCAGGACACGGTGTGGACCCATCCGGCGCGCGTGGGCAAGGTGTCCGTCGGCGAGGTGGAACAGGTGCAGTCGCGGATCCCCACGGCCACGCCGAAGCCGGACGCCGAAGAGCCGCGCACCCCCGAGCGTGACGATGCTGAACTGCTCGACCACTGACCGTACGCAAGCGTAGGCAGGCACCGGCGGCTGCGCTAGAGTGCCTCCACGGCCCGGCCGCGAGTGGCCGGGCTCCCACATCCTGGAGGGGATATGCGCAGCACCCGATCGTTCCTTGCCACCCTGCTGCTGCCGGCCGCCTTGCTGGTGGCCGGCGCCGCGTCCGCCGCCGATCCGGCGGTGGGCCGCTGGAAGACCATCGACGGCGATACCGGCAAGCCGAAGTCCTACGTCGAGATCACCCAGGCCGCCAACGGCACGCTCAGCGGCCGCATCGTCGAGCTGATCAATCCCAGCAGGCCGAACCCGACCTGCGACAAGTGCAAGGACGACCGCAAGGGCAAGCCGATCACCGGGATGGAGATCATCCGCGGCATGAAGGCCGAGGGCGGCGGCAACTACGCCGGCGGCACCATCCTCAAGCCGGACGAGGGCAAGGTCTACAAGTCCAAGATGACCCTGGTCGA
Source organism: Pseudomonadota bacterium (assembly GCA_023391775.1). Lineage (GTDB taxonomy): Bacteria > Pseudomonadota > Gammaproteobacteria > Xanthomonadales > Xanthomonadaceae > Pseudoxanthomonas. Next base: position 1,372 of record JAEWAG010000034.1, read on the forward strand.
AGGCGGGAAGAAGCTGGAGGTGTCCGGTTGCGTGGCCTTCATCTGCAAGTCGCAGGTGTGGGAACGGCAGTAATCGCGGCTGCTCCGCAAGTATCGACGTCCGCGCGACCCGGCCCCGGCCGGGTCGCTGCGTTTGTGCATCCCCGCCGGCCCCCATGGCGGCGGCCCGGTGATGGCCGCATGCGATAATGCCCGGCCCTCCGCGTCCGGCTTGCCCATGTCCCGCTCCGCCCTCGTCACCAACGCCCTGCCCTACGCCAACGGCCCGCTGCACCTGGGCCACCTGGTCGGCTACATCCAGGCCGACATCTGGGTCCGGGCGCGCCGCGAGCGCGGGGATACGGTCTACTACGTGTGCGCCGACGACACCCATGGCACGCCGATCATGCTGGCCGCGGAGAAGGCAGGGGTCAGCCCGGAAGCCTTCATCGCCGCCACCCAGGCCAGCCACGAGCGCGACTTCCGCGATTTCGCGGTCGACTTCGACTGGTACCACTCGACCCATTCGGACGAGAACCGTGCCCTGACCGAGCGCTTCTACGCGGCACTGGATGCGCGCGGCAGCATCGAGCGACGCTCGATCGAGCAGCTGTACGACCCGGTCAAGGCGATGTTCCTGCCGGACCGCTACGTCAAGGGCACCTGCCCCAGGTGCAAGTCCCCGGACCAGTACGGCGACAATTGCGAGGTCTGCGGCGCCACCTACGGGCCGACCGACCTGATCGACCCGCGCTCGGCCGTGTCCGGCGCCACGCCCGAACTGCGCGCTTCCGAGCACTTCTTCTTCAAGCTCGGCCAGTACACCGCAGGCCTGCGCGAGTGGCTCAGGGGCGACGTCGCCCTGCCGGGCGTCAAGGCCAAACTGGCCGAGTGGATCGACGGCGAGGGCGGCCTGCGCGACTGGGACATCTCCCGCGACGCGCCCTACTTCGGCTTCGAGATCCCCGGCCACCCGGGCAAGTACTTCTACGTGTGGCTGGATGCGCCGATCGGCTATTTCTCCAGCCTGCTGGCGCTGGCCCGCAGCGGCAGGATCGGAGGCTTCGACGAGGCGGGGATGGAAAGGCTGCTGCAGCCGGGCGACCACGCCGAGCTGCACCACTTCATCGGCAAGGACATCGTCAACTTCCATGGCCTGTTCTGGCCGGCGGTGCTGGAAGGCAACGGCCTGCGCAAGCCGGACCGGCTGCACGTCAACGGTTACCTGACCGTGGACGGCGCCAAGATGTCCAAGTCGCGCGGCACCTTCATCATGGCCCGCACCTACCTGGACGTGGGCCTGGAACCGGACGCGCTGCGCTACTACTTCGCGTGCAAGTCCTCCGGCGGCGTGGATGACCTGGACCTCAACCTGTCCGACTTCGTCGCGCGCGTGAACAGCGACCTGGTCGGCAAGTTCGCCAACATCGCCAGCCGCTGCGCCAGGCTGCTGGACGTGCATTTCGGCAACGTGCTGGCCGAGGACGTGCCATCCGGCCTCAGCAGCGGCTGGGACACCGAGGCCCGGCAGCTGCTGGACGCGGTGGCCGGGCTGCTGGCCAACGCACCGGCGCTGTACGCGGAGAACAACTTCGCCGCGGTGGCCCGCAACGCCATGGCCGCCGCCGACCTGGCCAACGAGTACATCGCCCGCACCGCGCCCTGGGCACTGGCCAAGGACCCGGCGCGACGCGCCGACCTGCACCTGGTGCTGGGCACCGCGATCCAGGCCTTCGCCGACATCGCCGGGGTGCTCAAGCCGATCGTGCCGGGCACCATCGCCCGTGCCGAAGCCTGGCTGGGCACGCCCCTGGCGGTGGACCGCCGCATCGGGCTGGGTGGCCGCACCGTGGCCGCCTACGCCCCCCTGTTCACCCGTATCGACCCCAAGCTGATCGACGCCATGACCGACGCCTCCAAGGACACCCTCGCCGCCGCCCCCGCCCCCGCCCCGCCCGAGAAGAAGGCCGAGGCGAAGAAGGAGGCCGCGCCGGCTGCCCAGCCCGCCGACGCCCCGCAGTACATCGGCATCGAGGATTTCGCCAAGATGGACCTGCGCATCGGCAAGGTGCTGGAGTGCGGCTTCATCGACGGCTCGGACAAGCTGCTTCGCTTCCTGCTGGACGCCGGCGAGCTGGGCCAGCGCCAGATCTTCTCCGGCATCCGCGCCAGCTACGGCGAGCCGGAAAAGCTGGTCGGACGCAACGTGGTGTTCATCGCCAACCTCGCCCCGCGCAAGATGCGCTTCGGCGTCAGCGAGGGCATGATCCTGTCGGCCGGTTTCGACGGCGGTGCCCTGGCCCTGCTGGACGCCGACGAAGGCGCCCAGGCCGGCATGCCGGTGCGCTGAAGCCGCAGCCCCGTCGCAATCCTCCGCAGCACCGGCGGAGCAAGGAGCGGTCACACGACCGCTCCTCCGCGGAAGGCGGCGATCCTGCCGCGCCGCGCACCGAAGTCCTCCCGCGTGTTCCAACCGCAAGGGATGCCAATGGAACTGGCCCTGGTCGACTTCGACCACACCGTCACCACCTGCGACACCTATGGCCGGTTCCTGCGCCACGTCGCCACTCCGGAGCAGCGGGCCAGCTCACGCTGGAGCGTCGGCCCCTGGGTGGCTGGCTACCGGCTCGGGCTGGTATCGGCGTCCGCGTTGCGCGTGCGGGTGACCCGCAAGGTATTCGCCGGCCGCGATGCGGCGGAGATCGCCGCCATCGGCGCGGATTACGCCCGCGATGTCCTGCCCCGGGTGGTGCGTCCGGAAATGCTCGGGCGCATTGCCGACCATCGTGCCCGCGGGCATGAGGTGGTGATCGTGTCCGGCTCGCTGGACGTCTACCTGGAACCGTGGTGCCGCAGCCACGGCGTGGAATGGATCTGCAATCGCCTGGAAAGCGGGGATGGCCGGCTGACCGGCCGCTATGCCGGCGGCGACCGCGGCGCGCACAAGGTCGCCGACATCCGCGCCCGCTACGACCTGTCGCGCTACACCCGCATCCACGCCTACGGCGACAGCAGCGAGGACCGCGCGATGCTGGCCCTGGCCCACGAGCGCTGGTGGCGCGGCCAGCGCGTCGCCTGACGGCCCGGGCTCAATCTCCCGGCACGGGCACCGGCTCGAAACCCACGGGCGCGAAACGCCCGCCCTCGAACACGAAGTAGTGGCGGCCGTGCTCGCGCGCGGTGTCGAGCCTGCCGTTGAGCACCAGCAGGCGGCTGTCTGCGCGGTAATCGAGCATCTCGCCTTCGCCTTCCCAGCAGCAGGCCACCGCCGGCAGCACGACCAGCCCACCTCTGCCACGATCGGCGGCCAGCAGGCGCAGGCAGTCGCTGCCGCAGCCCCAGGGCACCAGCACCTGGTCGCCGGCGAAGTCCGGCGCGCCGGACAGGGCCTCGCGCAGCACCGGTTCCAGTTCGCCCAGCCCTGCATCCTCGATGCGCGGCACGGCCGACGCAGCGAACTGCCGCACCTGCACCGGATACGCATCGTGGGATGGCGACTGCGCCGCCGCCGGCACAGCCGGGACCGATGCCAGTACCAGCAGCATCCACGCCTTCATCCGCGTCCCCTCCTGGGTTCCGCGACGAGCATCGCCCGCCCGGGAGCGTGTGTACAGGCCACGCAGCGGCGATAATGCCCGGCCCGTTACGCCGTCCACGCATGCCCCTCCAGCTTCCGCCTCTGGTCGAACGCCTCGACCGCCTGCTGCCGCAGACCCAGTGCGGCCAGTGCGGTTATCCGGGCTGTCGTCCGTATGCCGAGGCCATGGCCGACGGCCAGGCCGGGCCGGACCACTGCCCACCGGGCGGTGACGAGGGAGCCCTGGCGCTGGCGCGGGTGCTGGGCGTGCCGCCAGTGCCGTATGACCGCAGCCGCGGCCAGTACAAGGCGCCCGCCGTGGCGGTGGTGATCGAGGCGGACTGCATCGGCTGCACCAAGTGCATCCAGGCCTGTCCGGTGGACGCCATCATCGGCGGGGCCAAGCTGATGCATGTGGTGCTCGATCCGCTGTGCACCGGGTGCGAGCTGTGCGTGCCGGCCTGCCCGGTGGACTGCATCGTGATGGAGCCGGCCCCGAGCACCGAGGGCGTGGCTCAAGGCGCGCTGCAGGGCCCGCACACCTGCTCGACCCGGTAACCGCGTGCCTGCAGCCGTGCCGGCAGGCCGTCGCTGCCCACCAGGTGCAGGGCGCCGACCACCACCAGCACGTTGCCCCCACCCGCCTGGAGCCGGCGCTCGACCTGCGGCAGCCAGGCCTCGTTCCGGTCCACGTTGATGCTGCGGTACACCGCCGGGTGCTCCCGCCGCAGCTCGGCGCCCATCTCGCGCCAGAGGCGGTCCGCGTCGCCGCGACGCCAGGCCGCGTACATGGCTTCGACCTGCTCCGGCCCAGCCGCCGCCTGGTCCAGCGCCTGTTCCAGCATCTGCACCTGGACTTCCAGAGGGAGCCCGGCCATGGCGCCGATCTGGCTGGCGGCCGTTTCCAGCCCGCCGGTGCGCTTGCCCGCCCGGGCGGCCGCGTCCATGAGCTGCCGGTCCAGGCCCAGCGCGGGATCGAACCCCTGGCGCTGCAATTCGGCCAGACCGACCGTCAGGCCCAGGAACCAGGGCTCGAACGCCGCGAACTGCTGCAGCGGCAGGCCGCGGGCCCGGGCGTGCGCTTGCAGGCGCGACCACAGCGCGGGGCCCAGGTCCTGCTCCAGGCTGCCGGCGCGGCGGCGCTTCGCGGCCTGCAGCATCATCACTCCGAGCTGCGGCGAGCCGGCTTCCTCCGGCGACAGCTCGAACAGCACCTCCCGCGAGTCACCCAGAGCGGCCCGGACCGGCGCCGCGAGCGGGTAGTCGCCCGGTCGCAGCATGTGGAAGGAACCGAGCAGGTAGACCGTGTTGCCGTTGCCGGTGACCTTCCACAGCGGCGGCTCCGGCGGCGCGGCCAGTGCCGGTGCCGCCAGCAGCAGTCCCAGCACCAGCGTGGCCAGGCACTGCAGCGCACGCGCGCGGATGGCGAGGGACCACGGCTTGCGCATCAGGACTTCCCGGGTACGTAGTTCTTCTCACCGGCGGTGATCGCCAGGTCCAGCCGGTTCTCCGGCGGCGGCAGCGGACAGGTCGCGAACACGGTGAACGCGCACGGCGGGTTGTAGGTGCGGTTGAAGTCCAGCACCACCTTGCCGTCCGCATCCGGCCCCGGAGTGTCCAGGTAGCGCCCGGCCGGGTAGCTGCCATGCCCGCTGGTGCGGTCGGCCAGGATGAAGAACAGGCCTTCCTCCACGCTGCCCAGCGCCTCCAGCCGGTACTGCCGGCCGTCGCGCTCGAACTCCACCACGCCGGGGTTGGGCGAGTCGTTCCGGGTGCCGACGATGTCGCCGATCGGCAGGGTCTTGCCCGGCGGGTGGGCGATGAAGCGGGCCTCCACCTGCCAGGACGGATCGGCCGGCCAGTACTGCAGGCCGGCGAACTGCTGGCGGGTTGGCGCGTCCGCGTGCCTGACCCGCAGGGCATGGCGGTCGCCACGCTGCAGCAGGGTCAGCCGGCCCTTGTCGCCATCGAAGCCGATCACCGCCGGCTCGCCCTCCTGGTCGCTGTACAGGCGCACCCGGCCCTTGAGCGGCTCGCCGTTGTAGCTCAGCTCCACACCCTTTTCCGGAGTGAACCACCAGCGGCCGGCGTCATCGCGCATCACCAGGCCCATGCGCTGCGGGCCGAAGGCCAGGCGCATGGTATTGCCGATCCGTTCGCCGCTGCCGATGTGGTGCGCCTTCAGCTGCAGCCAGTGCAGGCCGACCAGGCTGGTCCAGCCATCCGGGCGCAACAGCGCCTCCAGGCGTGCGTCGCGCCAGGCCTGCTGCGCGGCCACGAAGGCGGGGTCCACCTGGACCGTGCCGGCCGGCGCCGGCGCAGGCTCGCGGCCGCACCCGGCCAGCAGCATCGCGGCCAGCGCCATCCCCATGGCCCGGCCTGCCCTCATCTTCCCCTCAGGAACCATCGATCGATCTCCCCCAGACTGAAACGCGCCCAGGTTGGACGCCCGTGGTTGCACTGCCCGGAGCGCTCGGTGGCTTCCATGTCGCGCAGCAGTGCGTTCATTTCCGGAATGGTCAGCCGCCGGTTGGCGCGCACGGCGCCGTGGCAGGCCATGGTCGACAGCAGCTCGTCGCGCGCGGCGGCCACGCGCCGGGTGGCGCCGTGCTCGCGAAGATCGGCCAGCACGTCGCGCAGCAGCGCTTCCGGATCAGCGTGCGCCAGCAGCGCCGGCACGCTGCGCACCGCCAGCG
>JAEWAG010000124.1 GCA_023391775.1 Pseudomonadota bacterium
GACCAGCGGATGGCGAAACCGCACCCGCGCATCGATCTCCACCAGCCCGGCGGCCTCCGCCGGCGCCAGCATCTCCCCCGCAACCCCCAGGTGTGCCGCGGCCTGGCAGAGCAACGCCACGTCGCCGGTCGGGTCGGCCGCGGCGACCAGCAGCAGCAGCTGCGTATCGGCTGGCAGGCTGCCCGAGCGCCGGCGGAAACTCTCCTCGACCCGTCGCGGCACGCTCAAGGCATCGGGCAACTCGAAGCCGCCGGCGCGCTTTGCCGTCAGGATGCTCTGCGGCAGCTCCAGGACCGCCAGGGGATTTCCGCGTGCCTCGGCGACGATCCGGTCACGCACGACGTCGTCGATCGGCGTGCCGACCGCGGCGGCCAGCAGTGCCCGCGCCTCCATCTGTCCGAGTCCGTCCAGCCGTATTTCCGGCAAACCGGCGAAAGCGCCCAGGTCACGATCGGTGGGGTCGCGCAGCGCGAACAGCAGCACGATCCGCTCGGCCACCAGGCGCCTGGCAACGAAGGCGAGGACCTGCGCGGACGCCTGGTCCAGCCATTGCGCATCCTCGACCAGGCACAGCAGCGGGCGATCCTCGGCGACCTCGGCCAGCAGGTTGAGGGTGGCCAGACCCACCAGGAAGCGGTCCGGCGCCGCGCCTTCGCGCAGGCCAAAGGCCACGCCCAGTGCGGCCTGCTGTGGTTCCGGCAGTGAGCCTGCCCGGTCCAGCAGCGGCGCACACAACTGGTGCAGGCCGGCGAACGCGAACTGGGTTTCGGACTCCACCCCTGCCGCCTGCTCCGCCCGGAACCCCAGGCCGGTTGCGGTGGCGCAGGCATCCTCGAGCAGCGCGGTCTTGCCGATTCCGGCTTCGCCGCGAACCACCAGTACCCCGCCCTGCCCGGCTTGGGCCCGGGTCAGCACCTGTTCGATCGACGCGCGTTCCGCGCGCCGTCCCAGAAGCGCCAACCGTGGTCCGCCCGCGCCTGATCGCACCCAGTCCACCTGCTCAGCAATAGCTTCAGCAACTAATCCTAGCTGATCCGGCTCCGGCCTACCGGCGGACACAGGGTGCGCATGCGTACGGATGGACGCTGCCGTGGGCCGGCGATGCGCGTTCGGATTCCCTGCTGCGACCTGTGCCGCATGTCGCGCGCAGGCAGCGAAACAAGCTCTTCCACGCAGGCGGATTGAAAAATCCCTGCGGCGGCAGTCCGGTCCAAATCGCCCCACAGAACGCCAATCCCTCGCTACCTCCCGGACCGACACTGGCGTCCTGGAGGGCGACCTGCTCGCTCTCTATCCGCAGGCACGACCGCAGCCCACGTGGCTGTCAGAAGTTCATGAATCCGCATCTTCCACGTCGGCGCCAGCGGTGCCCGGCTTTCCTGCAGACGTGCTTTTCGAGTGCTGGCGCGCAGATGTCACCGCGCCGGCTCCCTTCCCACCAACGGACGAGACCCCGATGCCTACCGCCACTCCGACCCCCGCAAAGAGCCTGCTGACGCCTTCGGACCACGCCTTGATCCTGATCGACCACCAGTCGCAGATGGCGTTCGCGACCCATTCGATCGCCACCGAAGTGCTGCGCAACAATACCGCGCTGGTCGCCAAAAGCGCCGCGGGCTTTCGGGTGCCGACGATCCTGACCACGGTGGCCGAGAAGAGCTTCTCCGGCCCGATCTTCGACGAGATCACCGAGGCGTTTCCCGGCGTGCCGGCGATCGACCGTACCTCGATGAACACCTGGGAGGACCCGCGCATCGCCGACAGGGTCAATGCCATCGGCAAGGGACGCATCGTCTTCGCCGGGCTCTGGACCAGCGTGTGCATCGTGGGGCCGGTGCTCTCGGCGCTCGAGCAGGGCTTCGAAGCGTATGTGATCACCGACGCCTGTGGCGACGTCAGCCTGGAGGCGCACGAGCGTGCGGTGCAGCGGATGGTCCAGGCCGGGGCGCGGCCCTTGACCAGCGTGCAGTACCTGCTGGAACTGCAGCGCGACTGGGCCCGCAGCAAGACCTACGAGCTCACCACCGGCATCGCCCGCGCCAACGGTGGCGCCTACGGCATCGGCATCACCTACGCCAAGACGATGTTCAACGCCAGCGAAGGCGGGCACTGCCAGTTCCGCAGCGACAGGGGCATGTCCCTGCCCGGGACATGCCGCCGCGCTGTTGCCGGCATCGACCGCTCCCCGGTCCACGTCGGCGCAAATCCGATGCGCGCGCCCACCTCACGGTCCATCAGTGATGGCCTTCCTCCCCCTGGAGACACAAGGATGATCATGCACGCCGTTCTTGCCGAATCCACGCGCATCGACCTCGGCTTGCTGCTCCTGCGGCTCACGGCCGGTGGCTTTCTGTTGCCGCATGGCCTCGGCAAGCTCTTCGGATGGTTCGGCGGGCTGGGGCTTGCCGGGTTCGCCGCCGAACTGCGCGACTTCGGCCTGCCCGCGGCCTGGCCATTGCCGCTGCTGCTGGCCGCGATGCAGAGCCTTGCCGGCCTGTGTGTCGTGCTGGGGCTGTGCACCGACGTCGCCGCAGTGCTGGGCGCCGCCTTCCTCGCCTTCACCGCCGCGCTCAACCGCGGGCGCGGCTGGTTCTGGATGGGCGGCGGGATGGAGTACCCGCTGCTGTGGACGGCGGCCCTGGTGGTGGTGGCGCTATTGGGCGGTGGGCACTGGGCACTGGATGCACTGCTGTTCGACCACGCCGGAGCGGCGCCATGAAGGCTCCCGTCCTTGACCCCTCGCGGCGCCGCTTCGTTGGCGCACTGGCCGGTGGCGCAACTGTCGCCAGCCTGCCGGTTCACGCCCTCACCCATCTACAGGAGCGTCCCATGGCGGACCTGATCATTCGCAACGCCCGCATCACCACCCTCGATCCAAAACGGCCGGCAGCAAGCGCCATTGCCGTCGCCAAGGGGGTGGTCGTCGCCGTGGGCGACGAGGCGACGGTGATGGAGAAAGCCGGCAGCAGTACCCGCGTCATCGATGCGCAGGGCCGCCGCCTCATCCCCGGCCTCAACGACAGCCACACCCACCTGATCCGCGGTGGCCTCAACTACAACCTGGAGCTGCGCTGGGACGGCGTGCGCTCACTGGCCGACGCCATGGCCATGCTCCGCGCACAGGTCGCGCGCACGCCGGCGCCGCAGTGGGTGCGTGTGATCGGCGGGTTCACCGAGCACCAGTTCGTCGAGAAGCGGTTGCCGACCCTCGAGGAGATCAATGCGGCCGCGCCGGACACGCCCGTCTTCATCATGCGCCTGTACGACCGCGCCCTGCTCAACCGTGCGGCGCTGCGCGCAGTCGGCTATGGCAAGGACACGCCGAACCCGCCCGGTGGCGAGATCCAGCGGGACAAGGCCGGCAACCCGACCGGGCTGCTCCTGGCCCGGCCGAACGCACTGATCCTCTACGCCACCCTGGCGGCCGGACCGAAGCTGCCGGCCGAGTACCAGATCAACTCCACCCGCCACTTCATGCGTGAGCTCAACCGGCTGGGCGTCACCTCGGTGATCGATGCCGGCGGCGGCTTCCAGAACTACCCGGACGACTACGAGATCATCCGCCAGCTGCATGCCGACGACGCACTCACCGTGCGCATCGCCTACAACCTGTTCACCCAGAACAACGGCGGCGAGCTGGCCGACTTCCAGCGCTGGACGCAGATGCTGTCGCCACGGGAAGGCGACGACATGCTGCGCCACAACGGCGCCGGCGAGATGCTGGTGTTCTCGGCCGCCGACTTCGAACTCTTCAGCCAGCCGCGCCCGGAGCTGCCAGAGGGGCTGGAGCCGAGCCTGGAGCAGGTGGTGCGCCACCTGTCCGAGCATCGCTGGCCCTTCCGCATCCACGCCAGCTACGACGAGAGCATCACCCGTGTCCTCGACGTCTACGAAAGGGTCGACCGCGAGGTGCCATTCGACGGCCTGCACTGGATCATCGACCACGCTGAGACCATCTCCGACCGCAACATCGAGCGGGTGCGCGCACTGGGCGGCGGTATCGCCGTGCAGCACCGCATGGCCTACCAGGGCGAGGACTTCGTCGCCTTGTACGGTGCGGAGTCTGCCGCCCGCACGCCGCCCATCCGGCGCATGCTCGATGCAGGCGTGCCGGTCGGCGCCGGCACCGACGCCACCCGCGTGGCGAGCTACAACCCCTGGGTCACTCTGTACTGGCTGAGCACGGGATGCACCATCGGCGGCCTGCAGCTCTACGCCGAGGACAACCGTCTTGAGCGCGAGGAAGCCCTGCGGCTGTGGACCCAGGGCAGCGCCTGGTTCTCCTCCGAGCAGGCCGACAAGGGCACCCTGGCCACCGGACAGTTCGCCGACTTCAGCCTGCTCTCGGCGGACTTCTTCGCGGTGCCGGACGAGGCCATCCAGGACATCACCAGCCTGCTGACGGTGGTCGGTGGCCGGGTCGTCTACGGCGACGGCCCCTATGCCGATCTTGCGCCACCGCTGCCGCCGGCGATGCCGGACTGGTCGCCTGTGCGCCATTTCGGCGGCTACCAGGGCGCGACCCTGGCGCAGGCCTCCGCCGCATTCGCGGTCGCGCACGCCCACGGCCCGGGCTGCAACGTGCACGGCCACAGCCATGCCGCGCACCACCCTGCTCCGACCGACAGCCACACCGGCTTCTGGGGCGTGCTGGGCTGCTCGTGCTTCGCATTCTGAGACCGGCGCGCCCGGCCACCCGCCATCGCATGTGCAGGACACCACGATGAACACCACCACATCGCCGCCGAACGCGGCCAGCCCCGGCGCCTGGTCGCCCCTGACCCAGCCCACCTTCCGGATGATGTGGCTGGCGGTACTGATCGGCAACATCGGTACCTGGATCCATGACGTCAGCGCCGCGTGGCTGATGGCCGAGAGCACCGGCTCGCCCTTCATGGTCGCCGCGGTGCAGTCGGCCACCACGCTCCCCGTGGTGCTGCTGGCCGTATTCGCCGGCACCCTTGCGGACATCGTCGATCGTCGCAAGTATCTGATCCTGGCCCAGCTGTGGATGCTGCTGGTGGCAGGTACGCTGGCCCTGCTCGCCCATCTGGACATGCTCGGGCCCTGGACCCTGATTGCCCTGACCTTCGCGCTGGGCATCGGTGCGGCGATGGCGATGCCGGCCCAGCAGGCCACCATCCCCGAGCTGGTGCCGCGCGCCATGCTCAGCCCGGCGGTGGCCCTGTCATCGCTGAGCATGAACATCGCCCGCGCGATCGGTCCGGCGATCGGCGGCCTCATCGTCGCCAGTGCCGGCATCGAATGGGCCTTCGCGGTCAACGCGCTGAGCTTCCTCGGCATTGCCATCGTGCTGGTGATCTGGAAGCGCGCGCCGACGGCGAGCATGCTGCCGGCGGAGCCGTTCGGCGTGGCCCTGCGCGCAGGACTGCGTTACGCCACCCAGGCCTCGGTGCTCCAGTCCGTGCTGATCAAGGCAGCCAGCTTCTTCACGTTCGCCAGCGCGCTGACCGCCCTGCTTCCGATCGTGGTCAACCGCGAGCTGCAGGCCAGTGCCGGCACCTATGGCCTTCTGCTGGGCTGCGTCGGCATTGGCGCGATCACCGGCGCGCTGCTGCTGCCGAAACTGCGCGCGCGCCTGGATCCCGACCGTCTGGTCCTGATCGGGACCCTGGTCTACGCGGGCTGCATGCTCGCGCTCGCCCTGCTGCGCAACATCCCGGCGCTGTATGTCGTCTCGCTGGTGAACGGCTTTGCCTGGATCACCGTGCTCTCCTCGCTGCAGATCGCCGCGCAGACCTCCGTGCCGGCCTGGGTGCGCGCCCGCGCGCTCGCGCTGTATATCGTGGTGTTCTCCGGCGGCATGGCGATCGGCAGCCTGGGCTGGGGCACGCTGGCGCAGCAGGCCGGCACGCCCACCGCGCTTCTGGTCGCCGCCGCCGGCACCGTGCTGGCGGCGTTCTTCGGGCTGCGCTTCCGCCTGGGCGAGGCGGCGAACGTCAACGTCACTCCGTCCGGGCACTGGCCACAACCGGTCGTGGTGGACGACATCGAAGGCGACCGGGGCCCGGTTCTGGTCACCATCGAATACCGGATCGCGCTGGATCACCGCGCACAGTTCCTGCGCCTGATGCGGACCCTTGGCCGCAGCCGGCGCCGTGACGGTGCGCTGCAATGGGGCGTGGTCGAGGACACGACCGAGCCGGGCACCTATCTGGAGTACTTTCTCGACGGTTCGTGGGTGGAACACCTGCGCCTGCACACCCGCGTGACCGAGAGCGAACGGCAGCTGCAGGACCAGATCCGGCAGCTGCTGGCCGACCCGGACCACGACCCGAGCGTGCGCCACTTCGTCGGCGGTGCACCGGGGACGGCGCTGCGGCAGGATCCGGCGCGGGCCCATGGCCTGGGATGACAGCCCGCGCTCCGCTTGCGCCGTCGCCGGTCCGCCATCACGGCGCCTGCGCCAGCGGCAGCCCGATGCAGCGCGCATGCGCGAAGCCTGGCTGGGCCTCCCCCTGCTGCTGGCCGCCGATACTGCGCTGGCGCAGTTCCAGCCGCTGCGGTTCGACGACGACTTCAGTGCCCAGCGCCAGGCCTGCGCCGGACAGACCGCATGCGCCCGCCTGAAGGACCGCCAGCTCGGTGATCACGTGCGCGTCAGCGTCGGCGGGGACCTGCGCTGGCGCTACGAGCACACCGGCAACCCTCTCTACGGGCTGGATCCGCAGGACCGTTGGGGCGTGTGGATGCAGCGTCACTCCGCCTTCGTCGATCTCCAGGTGGGCAGGAACTGGCGCGCCTTTGCCCAGCTGGCCAGCTCGCAGACCAACGGCCGCGCCGCGGGGCCGTCACCGGTCGACGAGAACCGGCTCGACCCCACGAACCTGTTCCTGGAATGGACGTCGACGCGGCCGGGAGACCCCGGCATCGGTGTGCGTGCCGGCATCCAGGAGCTCCAGTTCGGCTCGGGGCGCGTGATCGACGCGCGCGAGGGACCGAACGTACGCCGCAGCTTCGAGGCGGTTCGCGTGTATGCCACCGGCGAGGACTGGCGGGTCGACGCGTTCGCGGCCGCGCCGCGTCAGAACCGACCGGGCGGTTTCGACGACAGGCGCTCGCGCACCCAGGATCTGCGCGGCGTCTACGCGAGCCGTAGCGGGGGCGCCATGTCGTGGGACCTCTACGCGTTCCATTACGAGGACACGCTCGCCCGTTTCGCCCAGGGCACCGCGCACGAGCGCCGGTGGACCCTCGGCGCCCGCGCCTTCGGCAGGCACGATGCCTGGGCCTGGAACTGGGAATCCATCGTGCAGGGCGGGAAGTTCGGGGATGCCGACATCCGCGCCTGGTCGCTTGCCACCGATACCTCCTACACCTTCGAGGAGGTGGCCGGCCAACCGCGCCTGGCGCTGCTCGTCGCCGTCGCCAGCGGTGACAGGGATCCGGACGACGATCGCCTGGAAACCCTCAATCCGCTCTATCCGCGCGGGAACTATTTCGGCGACGAGGCCACGCTCGGGCCCCGCAACTTCATCAACGTCCATCCGGCACTGGGCGCGCGGCTCTCTCCGCGCGTCAGTGTGAGCGCCAGCCTCGACTTCTTCTGGCGCCAGAGCACGCGCGATGGGGTGTATGCACCCAGCGGCATGCTGATCCGCGCTCCCGGCGACAGCCGTGCGCGCTATGTCGCGACCATCGCATCCGTTGGTGCCAGCTGGCTTCCGGCACCTGGCTGGTCGGCGACGGCGGTCGCCGCCTATGCACGCCCGGGCGCTTTCCTGCGGGAAACGGACGCACGCGATGCGTTGAACCTCGTCAGTCTGACCCTGCAGTACCGCTTCTGAAGCCGTTGCCATGGTCGGCGACGTCGCCGGCTCCCGGCAGGCGGATCGAGCGCCCACCTGGAATCAGGTCCTGGCTTCCGACGACCCATCCCCTGCCCCGCCCGACTCCGCCGCCCACTGCTCCGCGTCCGCGCCGGCGGGGATGTACAGCGGCGCCGTGGGGTCCGTCGCCGCGCGCCAGACGGCCTGGGCAACGTCCCGTGCCCGGGTGCCTGGGCCCACGGAAGCGGCCATGCGGGCGATGGTGTCCTGCATGAACTGTCCGTAGACCTCGTGGTCGATGCCGCGCAGGCCGGCGCGCGCGGTTTCGCGGAAGCGTGTGTCCCCGGAGGAACCGGGCAGGACGAGGTGTGCGCGCAGGCCGAACTGCGCGATCTCCGCGGCGAGCGATTCGGTGAGGCTATTCACAGCCGCCTTGGCGGCGCGATAGGCGCCGATCAGGGGCAGCGGCTTGTAGGTCGCGGACGATGTCACGTTGATGATCACGCCGGACCTGCGCTCGCGCATCTGCGGCAGCACGGCCTGGGTCATCGCGATCGTCCCGAACGTATTGGTTTCGAACAGTCCGCGCACGGTCTCCATGTCCATCAGCTCGAACGGTGCGGGCGCGCCGAAGCCGGCGTTGTTGACGAGCACATCCACCTCCCCGGCGGCGGCGATGGCGTGGCGGATGCTCTGCCCGTCGGTGACATCCAGCGCCAGTACCTGCAGCCCGGGCGTCGCCGGGAAAAGCTCGTCGCGTGGTGTGCGCATGGTGGCGACCACGCGCCAGTCCTGCTCCAGGAAATGCAGGGTGGTTTCCAGGCCGAAGCCGGAGGAGCAGCCGGTGATCAGTACGGTCTTCATTCGCAGGTCTCGCAAGTGGGGGCGAGCACTTACGGTATGCGGCATCAGCCGTACTGCCTACAATCTAAAGTCCATATTCCATTGGCGGGAGTCCGGCCATGGTCGATCCATTGGCGGAGATCGTTCTTCTGCTCAAACCGGCGGCGCGCTTCTCCAAGCAGGTCGTGGGCGCGGGCGCGTGGCAGGTACGGCGTTCGGATGGCGGCGAGCCGTTCTACTGCGTCGTGATCGAGGGCGGCTGCCGCCTGGTCCTCGACGGTGGCGGCCCGGTGGTCCTGCAGGCCGGGGATTTCGTGCTGGTCCCCGCTGCGTACGGGGTCACGATGTCCAGTCTGGATGAGGTGGACGCTGCGACGAACTCCATTCCGGTCGCCCTGGATGGCGAGCTCTTCCGCATCGGCGCGCAGGACGGACCGACCGACCTGCGCATCCTGGCCGGCCACTGCAGCTTCGGTTCGCCGGATGCGGCGCTGCTGGTCCCGCTGATGCCGCAACTCATCCACATCCGCGGGGAGCCGCGGCTGGCGACGCTGGTGCACCTGCTTGGCGAGGAGTCACGACAGGAACGCCCTGCGCGCGACGTGGTGCTGGCCCGGCTGCTGGATGTGCTTTTCATCGAGGCCCTGCGCTGCGTCACCGGGGAAGAAGCGGGGCGTGGCCTGGTCCGGGCGCTTTCCGACCCGCGCCTTGCCGCGGCAATCCGAGCGATGCATCGCGAGCCCGCCCGCGCCTGGACCGTCAACGAGCTGGCCAGGGAGGCGGCCCTGTCCCGTTCGGCCTTCTTCGACCGGTTCAACCGGGTGATGGGCATGCCGCCGATGGAGTACCTGCTCGCCTGGCGCATGGCGCTGGCGAAGGCACTGCTGGGGCGCGGCGACGTAAGCGTTGGCGAGGTCGCACAGCGCGTCGGCTACAGCTCGGCGAGCACCTTCAGTGTCGCGTTCGCGCGCCACGTGGGCTGTCCGCCGGCGCGGTATGCCCGCGGCTTGGCTGGCAGCGTGGAACAGGCGGACGGTCACGGCGAACCCCCGGGTCCGTTCGATGTGCGTGGCGCGGAGGCCTTGGCCACCGGCAGCCTGCTTGCACAGCGGGACGGGCGTTGATGGCCGGGTGCGACCCGGTTGTGTTCTGGTGAGCCAGCCGACGCGGGACCTGTCGCCGGATGCTTTGCTCTCTCCTGTCAGGAGGCAAAGACCGGCGGCAGCGGCTCGCGGACAGCCAGTCTGACGCGCGTGCCCACCGCCGGCGGTACGCCGGTGCCCAGCTCCACGTCGACCGTCCAGCCTCCGTCCAGCAGCACCTGGCCTTCAAAGTGCGGGCCGCGGAACGATGCCGAGACCAGCACGCCCTCGATCGTTCCGCCCGGATCCAGCTGCAGATCGCCGGGACGGAGCAGAACCTGCTGTTCGCCCTCCCCGCCCAGCACCCGCGCCGGCAGCAGCACGCCGCGGCCGATGAAGGTGGCGACCTCAGGCGTGGCGGGCTGGCCATAGAGCTGCGACGGGCTGTCCCACTGCAACAGCCGCCCCTGCGCCATCACTCCCACGGTGTCGGCCATGGCGAAGGCCTCCGCCTGGTCGTGGGTCACAAGGAGCGAAGTCATTTCCGCGGTCTTGAGCAGATTGCGCAGGTCCGCTGCCAGGCGCGCGCGGGTCTGTACGTCGAGGCTGGAAAGCGGCTCGTCCAGCAGCAGCAGTGCCGGTCGCGGTGCCAGCGCGCGGGCCAGCGCCACGCGCTGCTGTTGCCCGCCCGACAGCTCATGCGGATAGGTACGCGCGGCGTGGGCAAGCCCCACCAGTTCCAGCAGCTCACCCACGCGCGCCGTGCGCTCGGCCGCCGGCAGGCGATGGATGCCGAAGGCAATGTTGCTGGCCACGTCCAGGTGCGGGAACAGCGCGTAGTCCTGGAACATCATCCCCACCCGGCGTCGCTCCGGTGGCAGGGAGAGTCCCGCACCCGCCACCGCGTGACCGTCGACGGTAACGCGGCCGGCGGTGATCGGCTCGAAGCCGGCGATGGCGCGCAAGGCGGTGGTCTTGCCGCAGCCGGAGGCGCCAAGCAGCGCGCCGATCTGACCACGCGGCAAGGTCAGCGACAGATCCTGCAGCACCGCCCGCCAGCCGCCCGGATGCGGATAGCCGGCGGTGACCTTGTCCAGTTCAAGCAGTGCCGGGCGGCTCATGGAGTGCGTGTTCCGATACGGTGGCCGGCGCGTGCCAGCAGGATGACCGGCAGCAGGCCGACCACGACGATCAGCAGCGCCGCGATGGCGCCCTCTTCGTAGGCGCCGCGTGCGGCGTCGGCGTACAGCCAGGTGGCGAGGGTCTCGAACCCCAGCGGGCGCAGCATCAGCGTGGCCGGAAGTTCCTTCATCACGTCCACGAAGACCAGCAGCGCCGACGCTGCCAGCGCGGGACGCAGCAACGGCAGGTGCACCCGTGCCAGGGTCGAGCCCGGCGAGCGGCCGAGACTGCGCGCGGCATCATCCAGGGCCGGGGCGATGCGCTCCATCCCGGCCTCGAGGTTGCCGATGGCAATGGTCAGGAAACGGAGCGTGTAGGCCAGCACCAGGGCCAGGCTGGAACCCATCAGCCACAGTCGTGGCGCAATGCCGAACGGCGCCAGCGCATCCGACAGCAGCGCGTCGAAACTGCCGAAGGCGGCCAGCAGCCCCAGTGCCAGCACCGTGCCGGGGATGGCGTAGCCCAGGCTGGCCAGGCGCAGGCTGCCCATCTCCACCCTGGCCTGGCGGCGCGCCCGTGCCAGCCGCAGCGCCCACACCACGACGATCGCTGCCACCAGGGTGACGGCCGTGGCCAGCAGGGCTACCTGCAGCGTATTCCAAAGGCTGTCCAGCAGCTGCGCGGAAACGCCGGCGCGCTGCCAGTGTTCCCAGCCGCTGGCCACCAAGTGCGCAAACGGCAGGACGAAGCCCAGGGTTACGGGCAACAGGGTCGCCGCCAGCGCCAGCG
>JAEWAG010000145.1 GCA_023391775.1 Pseudomonadota bacterium
CATCAGGGCCGGGGGCAGCTCGCCGGGCGGCAGCCAGTCCAGCGCCTCGGACATGCGCGAGCCGCGCGCGTCGGCGGTCTCCACCAGGCGCGCGCGGGGGGTGCGGATGGCGATGCGGCGCACGCCATCGACCAGGTCCACGCGCAGCGGCAGCACCCCGGCGATGCCCTCCTGCAGCAGCAGTCCCCCGGCATCGGGCGTGGCCAGGCCGGCCTCCAGCACCACGTGGGCGGTGCCCACGCTGGGATGGCCGGCAAACGGCACCTCGCGCTTGGGGCTGAACATGCGGATGGCGTAGCTGGCGCCGGGCTGGGTCGGCGGGAACACGAAGGTGGTTTCCGGCAGCCGGGTCCAGCGGGCGATGGCCTGCATCGCCGCATCGTCCAGGCCGGTGGCATCGAGCACCACGGCCAGCGGATTGCCGGCGCCGGGCCGGTCGGCGAACACGTCCACCTGGACGAAGGGGCGCTGGGCCATGTTTCCGGATTCCTCGGGGCGGGGCGCCCGAGATTACCAGTCCACTGTTCCGCGGATCACCGCGTGCACGGGGCCCCCGACCCAGGCCTCGCCCTCGTCATCCACTTCCAGGTGCAGCCGTGCGTCGCGGCCGATCTCCCGCCCCTGGCTGGCCACGTAGCGGTGGCCGGCACCGGGCAGGCGCCCGGCCTGGTGCAGGGCCGCGGCGATGCTGGCGTTGGCGCTTCCGGTGGCCGGGTCCTCGCTGATGCCCACGCCGGGGGCGAAGCAGCGCACCACCAGGTCCGCATCGTCGCCGGTCGCGAAGACCGCCAGCTTGCCGTTCCCCGGCAGGGCCGCGATCCGGGCCAGGTCCGGCGTCAACCCGCGCACGGCGGCGGCGTCGGCCAGCTCCAGCAGCCACCAGTCCGGGCCGTTGTTCCACAGGGCCGGCGGCAGCGCACCACGGCGGGCGCCGCAGACAAGCCCGGCGTCCAGCCAGTCCGGAACGCCGGTTCCGCGCACCTGCGCACGCGGGCTGCGCACCATCGGCTGGACCTGGCCGTCGACGGTGGCGATGCGCACCGGCAGCAGGCCGGCTTCGCACTCCTGCACCAGCCGGCCGCCGTGCGCACGCGCCAGGCCCGCGTCCAGTGCGGCCCATGCCGCGCCCACGCTGGGATGGCCGGCAAACGGCAGTTCCATCCGCGGGGTGAAGATGCGGATCCGGTAATCGGCCTGCGGCACGCTCGGCGGCAGGAAGAAGATGGTCTCGGACAGGTTGGTCCAGTGGGCGAAGTCCTGCATCGCCGCCGCGTCCATGTCGCCGGCATCGAACACCACGGCCAGTGGGTTGCCGGCACCGGGGCGTGGGGCGAACACATCGAGCTGCAGGAAGCGGCGGGTCGGCATGGACTGCTCCGGGATGGGAATCGACTGCAGGGTAGGCGGCCGGAGCCCGGCGCGCGAGCCATGTCGCCAAGGCGCCCGCGCATCCACCGGAGGCCTGCCCCGGGGCGGCGCGAAAGTAGCCGGTGAAACCCTTGCCGCGGCGATGCGTCGGCCCCGGCTGCGGACGCAAATGCGCTTAGAATCGACGGTTCATGCCCGGTGGTCGGGTGGTCCCCCCCAAGACACGTCAATGTCCGCAGCTTTGCCCGCGCAAGACGCCGCCCCAGGCGGCTGGATCGTCCTCAAGTTCGGCGGCACCTCGGTGTCGCGTCGCCATCGCTGGGACACGATCGGCAAACTTGCCAAACAGCGCGCCGAAGCCACCGGCGGCCGGGTGCTGGTGGTGGTGTCGGCGCTGTCGGGGGTGACCAACGAACTGACCGCCATCGCCGACGGCAGCGGTGACGCCGCCGCACGCGTGGCCGCGCTGGAGGCCCGCCACCGCGAATTCCTCGCCGAGCTCGAGCTGGATGCGGACGCGGTGCTGGGCGAGCGCCTGGCGGCCTTGCATGCGCTGGTGGCCGATCCGCGCGCCGCGACCCGGCCGCTGGACTGGCAGGCCGAGGTGCTGGCGCAGGGAGAGCTGCTCTCGTCCACGCTGGGCGCGGCCTACCTGCAATCGCGCGGGCTGGATTTCGGCTGGATGGACGCGCGCGACTGGCTGCACGCGCTGCCGCCGCAGGCCAACCAGAGCGAGTGGGCGCGCCGGCTGTCGGTCAACTGCCACTGGGAGAGCGATGCGGCCTGGCGCGAGCGCTTCGCCCAGCAGCCCGCGCGCATGCTGATCACCCAGGGCTTCATCGCCCGCCACGGCGACGGCGGCACGGCGGTGCTCGGCCGTGGGGGTTCGGATACCTCGGCCGCGTATTTCGGCGCGCTGCTTGGCGCTTCGCGGGTGGAGATCTGGACCGACGTGCCGGGCATGTTCAGTGCAAATCCGCGCGAGGTGCCCGATGCGCGCCTGCTCAGCCGGCTGGGCTATGCCGAGGCGCAGGAGATCACCACCACCGGCGCCAAGGTGCTGCATCCGCGCTCGATCAAGCCCTGCCGCGATTCCGGCGTGCCGATGGCGATCCTCGACACCGAGCGCCCGGAACTTCCGGGCACGCGGATCGACCGTAGCGCCGCGCCGGTGGCCGGGGTCAAGGCGATCAGCCGCCGCAACGGCGTGGTGCTGGTGTCGGTGGAGGACATCGGCATGTGGCAGCAGGTCGGCTACCTGGCCGAAGTGTTCGAGCTGTTCCGCAAGCACGGCCTGTCGGTGGACCTGATCGGCACCTCGCAGACCAACGTCACCGTCTCGCTGGACCCCAGCGAGAACCTGCTGAGCCAGAACGTGCTGTCCGCGCTGGCCGAGGACCTGGGCCGGATCGGCCGGGTCAAGGTGATCGTCCCCTGCGCGGCGATCACCCTGGTCGGTCGCGGCATGCGCTCGCTGCTGCACCGGCTGTCGGAGGTGTTTTCCAGCTTCGTGCACGAACGCGTGCACATGATTTCCCAGTCCTCCAACGACCTCAACCTGACCTTCGTCATCGACGAGGCCGATGCCGACGGCCTGTTGCCGCAGCTGCATGCCGCGCTGATCGACAGCGGCGCGATGCCGGTGCATGAAACGGAGGTGTTCGGCCCGCGCTGGCGCGAGATCAACGGCGCGGTGCGGCCGCGGCCGCAACCGTGGTGGACCCTGCAGCGCCCGCGCCTGCTGGAGCTGGCCGCCGCCGGCACGCCCCGCTACGTCTACCACCTGCCGACGGTGCGCGAGCGAGCGCGCCAGCTGAAGGAGGTGGCCGCGGTGGACCGGCGCTATTTCGCGATCAAGGCCAACCCGCATCCGCAGATCCTGCGCGCGCTGGTGGAGGAGGGCTTCGGCCTGGAGTGCGTGTCGCTGGGCGAGCTGCGCCATGTGTTCGCCGTGGTGCCGGGGATCGACCCGGCCAACGTGCTGTTCACCCCCAGCTTCGCGCCGATCGGTGAGTACGCCCAGGCGCTGGACATGGGCGTGACCGTGACCGTGGACAACGTCGAGCTGCTGCGCCGCTGGCCGGAGACCTTCCGCGGCCGCCAGCTGTGGCTGCGCATCGACCTGGGCCATGGCGACGGCCACCACCAGAAGGTCAATACCGGTGGCAAGGAGGCCAAGTTCGGCCTGTCCGCGCAGCGGGTGGACGAGTTCGCGGAGGAGGCGCGTGCGCTGGGCGTGGTCATCACCGGCCTGCATGCGCACCTGGGCAGCGGCGTGGAGACGATGGGCCACTGGCGGCTGATGTGCGACGAGCTGGCCGGCTTCGCCCGGCGCATCGGCACCGTGGCCACTCTGGACATCGGCGGCGGCCTGCCGATCCCGTACGCGGCCGAGGACGAGCCGTTCGACATCGAGGCCTGGGCCGCCGGCCTGGCCGAGGTGCGCGCGCTGCACCCGGCCTTCGGCCTGGTGATCGAGCCGGGCCGCTTCCTGGTGGCCGAAGCCGGCGTGCTGCTGGCCCATGCCACCCAGGTGGTGGAGAAGGACGGGGTGGTGCGCGTGGGCCTGGACGCGGGCATGAACGCACTGCTGCGCCCGGCGCTGTACGACGCCTGGCACGACATCGCCAACCTGCAGCGGCTGGATGCGCCGGCCGACGGCCAGTTCGACGTGGTCGGCCCGATCTGTGAATCCAGCGACCTGTTCGGCAAGCGCCGCCGGCTGCCGCGCGACACCGCGCCCGGCGACGTGATGCTGGTGGCCGATGCGGGCGCCTACGGCCATTCGATGGCCAGCCGCTACAACCTGCGCGAACTGCCCGCCGAGGACGTGATCGATGGGGCTCCGGCGTGAGCCAGCGCCCCGCGTGGCCGGCGGCCTGATGGCCGCCAGCGGGGCTGCGGCGGGCGGTTTGCCCTGGCG
>JAEWAG010000179.1 GCA_023391775.1 Pseudomonadota bacterium
CGCCGACAAGCGCCTGGAGGTCGGCCTGGCGCCGATCACCGACGTGCACGAGGCCCGCGCCCAGTACGACCAGGCCCGCGCCAACACCATCCTGGCCCGCAACGCCCTGCAGGATGCCTACCAGGCCTTGGCCGAGCTGACCGGCCAGCCGGTGCGCGACCTGCGCGCCCTGCCGGACGACTTCCGCCCCGAGCTGCCGAGCCTGCGCAGCGAGGCCGACGCCTGGGTGGCCGCGGCGATCGAGCGCAACCCGACCCTGCGCGCGGCCGAACTGCAGGCCCAGGCTGCCGACCAGAGCGTGGAAACCGCCCGCGCCGGCCACCTGCCGAGCCTGAGCCTGAGCGCGGACTGGGGCAAGACCGCCGCCTGGGGTGACACCGAGGCCACCTCCGGCAGCGGCCGCGGCGAGAGCACCGGCAGCAGCGTGGGCATCAGCCTGAGCGTGCCGATCTTCTCCGGCGGCGCGACCCAGTCGCGCGTGCGCCAGGCCATCGCCCAGCGCGACATCGCCCAGGACCAGTACGAGCAGCAGCGCCGCGCCCTGGACCGCAACACCCGCAACATCTACCAGGCGCTGGTCGCCGGCGTCAGCGAGGTCGAGGCGCGCCGCCTGGCGGTGGTCTCGGCGCAGAGCGCCTACGACGCTTCGCAGGTCGGCCTGGAAGTGGGCACGCGCACCGTGCTGGACGTGGTCCAGAACCAGCGCACCCTGTTCCAGGCCCAGGTCGACTACGCCCGCTCCAAGTACAACTTCCTGCTCAACCGCCTGCTGCTGTCGCAGGCCACCGGCGAGCTGGACGTGGAGTCGCTGCGCCAGGTCAACGCCCTGCTGACCGTGGACGCCGAGGCCCAGCTGCAGGATCCGTCGGTGCTGCGCCAGTAAGGGCCGCTTCCGATCCAGCCAGGAAACAGGAAGGCCGCCCCGTGGCGGCCTTCCTGCTATCCGGCGCAGCGCCGGCGGGGTTATTCCTCGACCGGGTCCGGTGGCGGCAGGTCCGGGGCGATCAGCTCCAGGGTGCGGCGCAGCGCCCCACGCCCCTGCTCCACCAGGCCCAGCCCCGCGGCGGCCATCGCCTCGCGCAGGCCGGCATCGGCCAGCAGCGTCTCCAGGGCCTCGCCTACCCCGTCCAGGTCCTGGCCGATGCGCAGCGCGCCGGCCTCGTCCAGGCGCCGCGAGATCTCGGCGAAGTTGTGCAGGTGCGGGCCGGTGACCATGGCCGTGCCCACCGCCGCCGGCTCCAGCAGGTTGTGCCCGCCGACCGGCTGCAGGCTGCCACCGACGAAGGCCACGTCCGCGCAGGCGTAGAACGCCATCAGCTCGCCCAGGGTGTCGACCACGAACACGTCGTCGGCATCGCCCGGCCAGCCCTGGCGGCTGCGGCTGCCGACCTGCCAGCCCGCGGCGGCCGCCAGGGCATGGACGCGCGCGAAGCGTTCCGGATGGCGCGGCGCCCACAGCAGCAGCAGGTCCGGCCAGCGCTGGCGCAGGCGCCGGTGCAGCGCGACCACGGCCTCCTCCTCGCCCTCGTGGGTGCTGGCGGCGATCCACACCGGCCGTTGCCGGCCCAGCGCATCGTTGAAGCCCGCGCGCAGCGTCTCCAGCCCGTCTGGCACCTCCACGTCGTACTTGAGGTTGCCCAGCACCCGGGTCTGCTCCGGCCGCGCGCCCAGCACCTGGAAGCGGCGCCCGTCCACGGCCGACTGCGCGGCCACGCAGCGCACCGTGCGCAGCGCGCGGCCCAGCAGCGGGCGCAGCAGGCGGTAGCCGCGCAGCGAACGCGCCGACAGCCGCGCGTTGACCACGTACACCGGGATGCCGTGGTCCCGGCAGCCGAACAGCATGTTCGGCCACAGCTCGGTCTCCATGATCAGCGCCACGGTGGGGCGGAAGTGCTGCAGGAACCGGTCCACGCTGCCGGGCAGGTCGTAGGGCAGGTATACGTGCTCGACCCGTCCGCCCCACAGCGCGCGCACGCGCTGCGAGCCGGTCGGGGTGATGGTGGTGATCACCCAGCGCGTGGCCTTGCCCTGGCGCAGCAGTGCGTTGACCAGCGGCGCGGCGGCGTTGACCTCGCCCACCGAGACCGCATGCAGCCACACGCATGGTCGCCCCGGCTCGGTGCCGTAGGCGGCGTAGCGCTCGTCCCAGCGGCGGAAGTACTCGCGCACGCGGAACCCGCGCGAGACCAGGTGGTAGAGGGTGAAGGGCGACAGCAGGTACAGCACCAGCGAATACAGCCAGCGCAGCATGCGCTCGCCCGGCTCCCTGCGCGGAATTGGTTTCGGCATCGCGGCAGGATAGCCGAGGCGACGACGGCCGGCCGCGCACGAGGGCTTAGAATCAGCGCATGAGTGCCGCCGATACGCCCCCTCCCCGCCCTTCCTTCGCTCCCCGCAACTGGCCCATGTGGCTTGGCCTGGGGGTGATGGTCGCCGCCGCACATCTGCCATGGCTTTGGCAGCGGGCGATCGGCAAGGGCGTGGGCTGGCTGGCCTGGCGCCTGGCGGGCGAGCGCCGGCGCGCGGCTGAGGTGAACCTGGCGCTGTGCTTCCCGCAGCAGACCCCGCAGTGGCGCCATGACCTGGCCCGGGAGAGCTTCGACGCGCTGGGCGTGGGCCTGTTCGAGTTCGCCCGCGCCTGGTGGGGGCCGCTGGGCGCGATCGGGCGCGAGGCGGAGATCGAGGGCCTGGAGCACCTGCACGCGCTGCAGGCCGAGGGCCGCGGCGTGCTGCTGGTGTCCGGCCATTTCATGACCCTGGAGATGTGCGGCCGGCTGCTGTGCGGCCAGGTTCCGCTGGCGGGCATGTACCGGCGCCATCGCAATCCGGTGATGGAATGGGCGGTCAAGCGCGGTCGCCTGCGCTATGCCACGGCGATGTTCGCCAACAGCGACCTGCGCGGCGCAGTGCGCCACCTCAAGCGTGGCGGCCTGCTCTGGTACGCGCCGGACCAGGACATGCGCGGCAAGGACACGG
>JAEWAG010000188.1 GCA_023391775.1 Pseudomonadota bacterium
CGCGGTGCCAGCACGCCCGCACACACCGGCACCAGCGCGGCAAACCGGCCCGGGGCCATCAGCGCCACCTCCCAGGTGCCATAGCCGCCCATGGACATGCCGGTGAGGTAGGTGCGCGAGCGGTCCCCGCCGAACTCCGCGCTGGCGGCTTCCAGCGCCGCCAGCGCGAGGCGGGCGGGCATGCCGATCCACTCCCCGTCATCGGGCACCTGCGGCATCACCACCAGCGCGGGGAAGGTGTCGGCGTTGCGCCGCAGCCAGGGGCCCAGTCCGGCGGTGGTCTGCGCGTGGCCGTCATCGCCCCGCTCGCCCGAGCCGTGCAGGAACAGCACGACCGGCAGTTCGTTGGCGGCCTGCGCACGGGCCGGCACGAACACCGCGTAGCGCCAGGTGCGGCCTTCAAGGTCGAGCGTGCGGGTGACGAAGTGGCCGCTTGCCGGAGCCTCGGAGCGGGGTTGGCAGGCGGTCATGGCAAGGCACAGCAGCAACAGGGAGAGAAGGGACAGGAAACGGTGCAGGCGCATTGGTGTCTCCATGGCATTGGCCGCCAGCATAGGCCAAGCCGCCCGGTGCCGCCGGAACCGCAGGGCGGCAGATGCGGGGTGGAGGACGACGTTTCGTGGGCGGGAAGGGCGCACACGGGCGGCCTGCTCCTGCTGCACGGCGGCCGTCACGTCGGTTGGTCACTCCGACGCCGCCTGCGCTGCCGCACGCGACGATCCCGGGCCGGCCGGCGGATCCGGCGGCGGCAATTCGTCGCGGACACGCAGGAAGCGCGGGAAGCGGGGCAGGCCGTTTGCGGTGAGGCCGCTGTAGCGATAGGTCACCCAGCTGCCGGGCGGGGGCGGATCCTGGCGCTGCGCATCGGTGAAGCCGCTGCCGATGCGGAAACCGCGTCCGTCCGGCGTGCGCACCAGCAGCGCGCCCATGCGTCCGGCGTGGCGGCCCTTGCCCGGTACATGGCCAAGCACCTGGGCCTCCGCGTCCTGGTGGGGCTTGTACTTGAGCAGGGCATCGCTGCGCCCCGGGGTGTAAAGCGCATCGGCCCGGTGCAGCATCAGGCCTTCGCCGCCGGCAGCGACCACCCGCGCCAGTTCGGCGTCCAGCGCTTCGGCCGTGGCGAAGTGGCGCTGGGCCACCATCCGCAGCGACGGATTGCGGGCGCGGGCAACCACCCCGCGCATGGCCTCCACCCGCGTGGCGAACGGCTCCGCTCGCGCCGGCAGGTCGAACAGCATGAAGCGCACGGCCTCCCATTCCCCTGCAGGTGCGCCGACCCGTCGCACCAGTGCGCTGACCTGGTCGAAGCGGCCGCGTCCCAGCCACAGCTCCCCGTCCATCGGCTCCTCCGGCCAGCCGCGGGTGAAATCCGGCGGCGGGTTGATCGGCGCGCCGCCGCGGGTCCACAGGCGCGCACCGTCCCAGCGTGCACGCACACCGTCCAGTTTCTCGCTGACCAGGAACCGGGCCACCGGCACGCCATCGCGGTAGGTGCCGGCCAGCATGGGCGGCGGCAGGCCGGCCGCCGACGCAGCGGCGGATGCGGCGAGCAGGCACAGCAGCAGAAAGGTCGGCAGGCGCGTGTACATGACGGCCGCAGCTTGGCCCGGCGGACGTGGCCGCGGTATCGGCCGGCGCCGGCGGCCGCTGTAGGAAAGCGCCGCCCGGCAATGTCAGTGCAGCAGGATGAGCGTGGCCAGGCCCAGGAAGCAGAAGAAACCCATGACGTCGGTGACCGCGGTGACCACCACGGTACCGGCCACCGCCGGATCGATGTTCATCCGCCGCAACATCAATGGCAGCAGCACGCCCGCCGTGGCGGCGGCGCAGAAGTTGATCACCAGCGCCAGTGCGATCACCAGCGACAGCACCGGGCTGCCGAACCACGCCAGTGCGATCAGGCCCACCACGCCGCCGATCAGCACGCCGTTGATCAGCGCCACGCGCAGCTCCTTCCACATCAGGATGCCGGCGTTGCTGGAGCCGACCTGGCCCAGGGCCAGGCCGCGCACCATCAGGGTCAGCACCTGCACCGCGGCATTGCCGCCGATGCCGGCGACGATCGGCATCAGTACCGCCAGGGCGACGATCTTCTCCAGCGTGGCCTCGAACTGGCCGATCACGCCCGCCGCCAGGAACGCGGTGAACAGGTTGATGCCCAGCCACACCACGCGGCCGCGCACCGCGCGCTTGACCGGCGAGAACAGGTCCTCGTCCTCGTCCAGGCCGGCCGCGCCCAGGGCCTGGTGCTCGGCCTGTTCGCGGATGATGTCGACCACGTCGTCGATGGTGATCCGGCCGAGCAGGATGTTGTTCTCGTCCACGACCGGGGCCGACACCCAGTCGTGGTCGGAGAAGCGGCGCGCCACTTCCTGCGCGCTCTCGCCCACGTCGATCGCCGGCTGTTCGTCGTCGATCAGGCGGCTGATCGGGGTGGTGTCCTCGTGGGTCACCAGCGCCGCCAGTGGAACGCGGCCCAGGTACTGGTGGCGGCGGCTGACCACGTACAGGTGGTCGGTGTGGTCCGGCAGCTCGCCGCGCAGGCGCAGGTAGCGCAGCACCACGTCGACGTTGACGTCGGCGCGCACGGTGACCACGTCCGGGTTCATCAGGCGGCCGGCGGTGTCCTCCGGATAGGACAGCACCTGCTCCA
>JAEWAG010000234.1 GCA_023391775.1 Pseudomonadota bacterium
AGCTCGCACAGCCCGCGCATCACCTGCGGCTTGACCGCCAGCACCCACAGGCCGGCGCCTTCGACCGCTGCGGCCGCTTCGGCGCAGACCTGCACGCCGAAGTCGGTGGCCAGGGCCTCGCGCAACGGCTGGACCGGTTCGGCCACGCGGATCCGCGCCGGGTCGGCGCCGCGGGCGACCAGGCCGCCGATCAGGCTGCGGGCCATGTTGCCGCCCCCGAGGAAGGCGATCACGGGCAGGGAGGGAGAGTTGGACATCGGCACGGGCCCAGGTGGAAAGCCACCAGTCTAGCCCCCGGCCAGCCCCGACTCAGCGCGGCGGACGCGGGCCGAACAGGGCGGTCCCGATGCGCACGAGGGTGGCCCCTTCGGCGATGGCCACGGGGAAGTCGTCGCCCATGCCCATCGACAGGGTGTCCACGCCGGCGTGGCGTGCAGCCAGTGCGTCGAACAGCTGTTTCATGGCGCGGAAGGCCGGCCGCCGGTCCTCCGGATCGGGATGCGGCACCGGGATCGCCATCAGCCCGCGCAGGCGCAGGCGCGGCGCGGCGGCCACCGCGGCGGCCAGTGCCTCCACCTCGTCCGGGCGGCAGCCGCCCTTGCCGGGCTCGCCTTCCACGTTGACCTGCAGCAGCACGTTCAGCGGCGAGGATGCCGGGTCGCGCCGGGTCGCCAGCGCGCTGGCCACGCTGGGGCGATCCACGCTGTGCACCCAGTCGAACACCCGCGCCGCCACCGCGGCCTTGTTGGACTGCAGGTGGCCGATCAGGTGCCATTCCAGCCGGGCGTCCAGCGCCGGGTCCAGTGCACGCCGCTTGGCTTCCGCCTCCTGCACGTAGTTCTCGCCGAAGGCCACCTGCCCGGCAGCGGCCAGTGCGGCCACCGACCCGGCTGGCTGCATCTTGGACACGGCCAGCAGGCGGGGGCGCGGACGACCGGCCGCGGCGGCGGCCGCGCCGATGCGCTGGAGGACCTCGTCGAGGCGTACGGAAGGGTCGCTGGCGGGCACGGGAACGGCGGGATTGGCGGCGGCGGCGGGAGCGCTATACTGCCGGCAGGGGACATCGCATGCCAGTGCGCCAAGCGCGTGCTGGCCGGGGCATTCAGGGGAAAACTCGCATGGATATCGCCGAACTGCTGGCCTTTTCGGTCAAGAACAAGGCATCGGACCTGCATCTCTCCGCCGGCCTGCCGCCGATGATCCGGGTGGACGGCGACGTGCGCCGGATCAACATCCCGGCGCTGGACCACAAGCAGGTGCATGCGCTGGTCTACGACATCATGTCGGACAAGCAGCGGCGCGACTACGAGGAATTCCTCGAGGTCGACTTCTCCTTCGAGATCCCGTCGCTGGCGCGTTTCCGCGTCAACGCCTTCAACCAGAACCGTGGCGCCGGGGCGGTGTTCCGCACCATTCCCTCCGAGGTGCTGACCCTGGAGGACCTGGGCTGCCCGCCGATCTTCCGCGAGCTGATCAACCAGCCGCAGGGCCTGATCCTGGTCACCGGCCCGACCGGTTCGGGCAAGTCGACCACCCTCGCGGGCATGATCGACCACATCAACAAGAACGAGTACGGGCACATCCTCACCGTCGAGGACCCGATCGAGTTCGTGCACACCTCGCAGAAGTGCCTGATCAACCAGCGCGAGGTGCACCGCGACACGCACGGCTTCAACGAGGCCCTGCGCTCGGCCCTGCGCGAGGATCCGGACTACATCCTGGTCGGCGAAATGCGTGACCTGGAGACCATCCGCCTGGCGCTGACCGCCGCGGAGACCGGCCACCTGGTGTTCGGCACGCTGCATACCAGTTCGGCGGCCAAGACCATCGACCGCATCATCGACGTGTTCCCCGCCGGCGAGAAGCCGATGGTGCGCTCGATGCTGTCCGAGTCACTGCGCGCGGTGATTTCGCAGGCGCTGCTGAAGAAGGTCGGCGGCGGGCGCACCGCGGCCTGGGAAATCATGGTCGGCACCCCGGCCATCCGCAACCTGATCCGCGAGGACAAGGTGGCGCAGATGTACTCGTCGATCCAGACCGGCCAGCAGTACGGCATGATGACCCTGGACCAGCACCTGCAGGACCTGGTCAAGCGTGGCCTGGTCACGCGCCAGCAGGCCAGGGAATACGCCAAGGACAAGCGCCTTTTCGAATGATCGGAAAGGCGCGGTTATTGGTGATTTGTAATTCGTGATTCGACAAGGCCGGAGGTCGTGACGCGGGATCGGTGAGTCGGGGCGCAGCCGCGCTTCTTCGAATCACCAATCACCAATCACGAATCCCGTCCGCAGGAGCCATCCATGAGCACCATCGACTTCACCTCGTTCCTCAAGCTGATGGCGCACCAGAAGGCGTCGGACCTGTTCATCACCGCGGGCATGCCGCCGGCGATGAAGGTGCACGGCAAGATCAGCCCGATCACCCAGTCGCCGCTGACGCCGCAGCAGAGCCGCGACCTGGTGCTCAACGTGATGACGCCGGCGCAGCGCGAGGAGTTCGAGAAGACCCACGAGTGCAACTTCGCCATCGGCGTGGCGGGCGTGGGCCGCTTCCGCGTCAGCTGCTTCTACCAGCGCAACCAGGTGGGCATGGTGCTGCGCCGGATCGAAACCCGGATCCCGACGGTTGAGGAGCTGAGCCTGCCGCCGGTGATCAAGACCCTGGCGATGACCAAGCGCGGCATCATCATCTTCGTGGGCGCCACCGGCACGGGCAAGTCGACCTCGCTGGCGGCGATGATCGGCTACCGCAACCAGAACTCGACCGGGCACATCATCACCATCGAGGACCCGATCGAGTTCGTGCACAAGCACGAGGGCTGCATCGTCACCCAGCGCGAGGTCGGCATCGACACCGACAGCTGGGAGGCGGCGCTGAAGAACACCCTGCGCCAGGCGCCGGACGTGATCATGATCGGCGAGGTGCGTACCCGCGAGGGCATGGACCATGCCATCGCCTTCGCCGAGACCGGCCACCTGGTGCTGTGCACCCTGCACGCGAACAACGCCAACCAGGCGATGGACCGCATCATCAACTTCTTCCCCGAGGACCGCCGCAGCCAGCTGCTGATGGACCTGTCGCTGAACCTGAAGGCCGTGGTCGCCCAGCAGCTGGTGCCCACGCCGGACGGCAAGGGTCGCCGCGTGGCGATGGAGATCCTGCTGGGCACGCCGCTGGTGCAGGACTACATCCGCGATGGCGAGATCCACAAGCTCAAGGAAGTCATGAAGGAGTCGACCAACCTGGGCATGAAGACCTTCGACCAGAGCCTGTTCGAGCTGTACCAGGCCGGCGAGATCTCCTACGAGGACGCGCTGCGCCACGCCGATTCGCAGAACGAGGTGCGCCTGCGCATCAAGCTCTCCCAGGGTGGCGACGCGCGCACCCTGTCGCAGGGGCTGGACGGGGTCGAGATCGCCGAGGTGCGCTGACCGGCCTTCCGCGCCGCGCGCCGCTGCAGGGCCGCCTCCGGGCGGCCTTGCCGTTTCTGGGGACGGGAGGACAGTGGCGTTGGGGGCTGGATCCGGCTACGAGGCAGGTCCGTCCGTGGGTTGGCGGACGCGGCCGCTTAAGGGTGGCCCTCGCGTGATCCCGCCCGGCCGGGCCTGGACACCCTGCAGCCCCCGGCCTGGGGCGGCCTCGAAGGGCGGATGCTGGCCGCCGCACAGGCTGGGTACGCCCCCCCCGACCGCAGACGACGGGGCCAGCAGGTTTCAGCTGAAACTCACGCCCGGCTGGTGTCTAATACGCGCCCCCCACGCGGCCCCGCACCGTGACGCTCCCTGATTCCGACCTCCGGCCCGGCGAGGCGGCCCTGCCCGATGACGGGGCGGTGGTCACCTCCGGGCCGCTGACCCCACCGCCGGATTCGGCGGGCACTGCGGCCGATGCGCGTGCCTTCCACCATTCGGTGGCCGAGGACGTGCAGGGCATGGTCCTGGCCACCCTGGTCGCGGCGCTGGGCCTTTCGGTGTTCGCCCACAGCGGGATCATGATCGGCGGCATGGCGGGGGTGTCGTTCCAGCTGCATTACGCGCTGGGCTGGAATTTCGGCCTGGTGTTCGTGCTGGTGAACCTGCCGTTCTACTGGATCGCGGTGCGGCGCATGGGCTGGGAGTTCACCCTCAAGACCTTCGCCGCGGTGGGCGCCTGCGGCCTGCTGACCGACCTGCTGCCGCGCTGGATCGGATGGGCGCACATCAGCCCGGCCTTCGCCGCCATCCTCGGGGGCGCCTTGTGCGGGCTCGGCATCCTGTTCTTCATCCGCCACCGCGCCAGCCTGGGCGGCATCGGCATTCTTGCCGTGCACCTGCAGCGCAGCCGCGGCATCAGCGCCGGCACGGTGCAACTGGTGTTCGACATGGGACTGATGGCCGTGGCCCTGCTGGTGCTGTCGCCGGTGCAGGTGCTGTACTCGGCCGCCGGTGCGGTGATGCTGAGCCTGGTGCTGATGTTCAACCACCGGCCCAACCGCTATATGGGCGTCTGAGCCGGCCGCTCAGCCACGCAGCCGGTCGTACAGGGCGCGCGCGTCGAACGGCGCTCGCACCTTGGCGTCGTTGTCGAAGTAGCAGTACACGTCGCGGCGGGCCGCCCGCGGTGCCGGGACGTCGAGGAACCTGCGCGGGTCGTCCGGCTCGCCCCCGTCGGCCCAGCGGCGGATGCGCGCGGCCCAGCGGTCGAGCGCCTGCTCCGAATAGCCGCTGCGGTAGAGCTCGGTGTCGCCATGCAGGCGCAGGTACATGAAGCCGGCGGTCACGTCCTCGACATAAGGGAAGCGGCCCGGCGTGTCCGACACCACCAGCGCCACCCTGTGCCTGCGCAGCAGGCGGATGAAGCCCGGGTCGTCGAAGCTGTCGTGGCGCACTTCCAGCGCATGGCGCAGGCGCCGTTTCGGGCCGGTGGGCAGGGCGGTGCGGCCTTCCATCCGCGAGGGCTCGCGCCGCCGTCCCAGGGCCAGGGCCGCATCGGTATCGCGCGGCAGCAGGCCCAGGAACTGGTCCAGCAGCTCCGGGTCGTAGCGCAGCGTCGGCGGCAGCTGCCACAGCATCGGCCCCAGGCGCCGGCCGAGCAGGAGCACGCCGGAGGCGAAGAAATTGGCCAGCGCGGCCTCGACCCCGCGCAGGCGCAGCATGTGGGTGATGTAGCGCGGCCCCTTCACCGTGAACACGAAGCGCTCCGGCACCTGCCCGGCCCACGCTTCCCAGCTCGCCGGCGACTGCAGCGAGTAGAAGGAGCCGTTGAGCTCGATGCTGGTGAAGCTGCGCGCGGCGTATTCCAGCTCGCAGCGCTGCGGCAGCCCGGGTGGATAGAACACCCCGCGCCAGGGCGCGTAACGCCAGCCGGAGATGCCGATGTGGATCGCCATGCCGCCGATGATCACCCGCGCCCGCCGCACGGGCAGGTGAACGCGTCCCGCTCAGCCGGCCCGCATCCAGGGCAGGTCGTGGCGGGCGAGGATGATCTGGTGCGCCGGGCAGTCGTCGCGGTGCGCGCCCGGCAGGTAGCCCAGCGACATGAGGAACTCGCCGGTGATCTCGCCGCCGGTGAAGCGGAAGGTGCGCCGGAACAGCTTCACCCAGCCGGCCTTGTCCAGCGGGTGGTGGGCGTCCAGCCACGCCGCGAAGCCGCCGTGGGTCTGGCGCATGCCCAGGATCACCCCGGCGTTGTGGATCGCCGCGCCGATCTTGAGCCGGTTGCGCACGATCGCCGGGTCGGCCATCAGCCGCGCGAAGTCGACCTCGCCATAGGCCGCGACCCGCTCCACGTCGAAGCCGTCATAGGCACGACGGAAGCCCTCGCGCTTGCGCAGCATCGTCTCCCAGCTCAGCCCGGCCTGGTTGATCTCCAGCAGCAGGCGCTCGAACAGCACGCGCTCGTCCCGCTGCGGCACGCCGTACTCGTGGTCGTGGTAAGGGCCGTGCAGGGGATGGCCCGGGGCGACGAGGCAATAGCCGGACATGGGAGTTCACCGGGGATGGGGCCGTGATTGTCGCAGGCGCCGCGGGCGGTGGCGCCGGATAGAATGGGCGCATGTCCACGCCGTCCGACACCCTCGCCAACCAGTTGCTGGTCGCACTGCCAGCGCTGGCCGACCCCAACTTCGCCCGCAGCGTGGCATTGATCTGCCAGCACGACGGCGACGGGGCCATGGGGGTACTGGTCAACCGGCCGTCCGAGTACACGCTGGGCCAGATCCTGGCGCAGATGGGTATCGGCAGCGAGGACCAGGCCCTGTGCGCGCGCCCGGTGCTGCATGGCGGGCCGGTGCACCAGGAGCGCGGCTTCGTGATCCACGACGGTGACCGCGGCTGGGATTCCAGCCTGCAGGTCGGCGACGGCCTGTACCTGACCACTTCGCGCGACGTGCTCGAGGCGATGGCGGCCGGGCACGGCCCGGACAATGCGATCGTCGCGCTCGGCTGTGCCGGTTGGGGTGCCGGGCAACTGGAGCAGGAACTGGGCGAGAACGCCTGGCTGACCGTGCCGGCCGATGCCGGGGTGCTGTTCGAGCTGCCGCTGGACGAGCGCTGGCAAACCGCGGCAAGCAGCATCGGCGTGGACCTGTTCCGCCTGGCGGGCTACAGCGGACATGCCTGAGCCGGGGGTGCCCGCGCTGCCGCCGGCCGACGCCATCGTGCTCGGCTTCGATGTCGGCTCGCGTCGCATCGGCGTGGCCGTGGGCAGCACCTTCGGCGGCGCGCGCGCGGTGGCGGTGGTGCAGGTGCATGCAGCCGGCCCCGACTGGGTCGCGCTGGACCGCCTGCGCAGCCAGTGGGGTCCGTCCGGCCTGGTGGTCGGTGATCCGCTGACCCTGGACGGCGAGGACCAGCCCGCCCGGCGCCGTGCCCGCGCCTTCGCCCACGCCCTGCGCCAGCG
>JAEWAG010000335.1 GCA_023391775.1 Pseudomonadota bacterium
GCCCGGGACCAGCGGCGCGGCCAGCCACGGGCCGGTGTGGCTGGCGAGCTGGCCGGCCAGCTGCTGCAGGGTGTGGTCGTCGGCGAGGTTGATGCCCATGGAGTTGATCCTGTCGAAGCCCTGCTGGGCATAGAGGTCGCGCGGCAACGGAATGCGCGGATGCGGAATGCTGTCGAAGGCGTCGACCGCCGCCACCGGGTCGCGCACCAGTTCGGCCACCGGCACCTCCTCGTCGGTGATGCGGTTGACGAAGCTGGAGTTGGCCCCGTTCTCCAGCAGGCGCCGCACCAGGTAGGGCAGCAGGTCCTCGTGGCTGCCGACCGGTGCGTACACCCGGCAGGGCACGTCGAGGCGGTCGGCCGGCACCACTTCGGCGTACAGGTCATCGCCCATGCCGTGCAGCTTCTGGTGCTCGTACGGGCGACCTTCGGCGATCGCGCGGATCGCGGCGATGGTCTGCGCGTTGTGGGTGGCGAACATCGGGTAGAGCGCATCGGCGTGCGCGAACATCCGCCGCGCCGTGGCCAGGTACGAAACGTCGGTGTTCTGCTTGCGGGTGAACACGGGGTAGCCCGGCAGGCCCTCGACCTGGGCGCGCTTGATCTCCGCGTCCCAGTACGCGCCCTTGACCAGGCGTACGGGAATGCGGCGGCCGACGCGGCGGGCCAGGTCGGCGAGGAAATCGATCACGTATGGCGCGCGCTTCTGGTAGGCCTGCACCGCCAGGCCGTAGCCCTCCCAGCCCTGCAGCGAGGGATCGGAGAAAGTGGCCTCGATGATGTCCAGCGACAGCTCCAGGCGGTCGCTTTCCTCGGCGTCGACGGTGTAGCCGATGCCGTAGGAGCGGGCCAGCCGGGCCAGCTCCAGCACCGCCGGGGCCAGTTCGGC
Organism: Pseudomonadota bacterium; assembly: GCA_023391775.1. Classification (GTDB taxonomy): domain Bacteria; phylum Pseudomonadota; class Gammaproteobacteria; order Xanthomonadales; family Xanthomonadaceae; genus Pseudoxanthomonas. The sequence continues at coordinate 889 of JAEWAG010000335.1, forward strand.
GAGCACCCGCTCGTGCTTGGCGTGCTCGTAGCGCGGGAACAGCGCCGAAAGCTTGATCGAGATGCTGGGTGCGGCGAACACGTCGCTGCCGCGGTAGTCGCCGCTGCGGCCGATGGCATGGATCGCGTCGCGGTAGGCCTGCAGGTAGCGCTGCGCGTCCTGCATGGTCAGCGCGCCCTCGCCGAGCATGTCGAACGAATAGCGGTAGCTGGCGTTGCCACCCTTCTTCGAGCGCGCCAGCGCCTCGCCGATGGTGCGGCCCATGACGAACTGGTGTCCCATGATGCGCATGGCCTGGCGCACCGCCAGGCGCACCACCGGCTCGCCCAGGCGGCCGACCAGGCGGCCGAACGCGCCGCGCACGTCCTGGCGGGTGTGGTCGTTGAGCTGCACCAGATGGCCGGTGAGCATCAACCCCCAGGTCGAGGCATTGACCAGCACCGACTCGCTCTGGCCCAGGTGCTTGTGCCAGTCGGCCTCGCCGAGCTTGTCGCGGATCAGCCGGTCGGCGGTGTCCTGGTCCGGAATGCGCAGCAGCGCCTCGGCCACGCACATCAGCAGCACGCCTTCCTCGCTGCCCAGGTCGTACTGGCGCATGAAGGCCTCGATCGCGCCCTGGTCCTCCGCGCGCACGCGCACGCGGCGCACGAGATCGGCGGCCAGCGCGTCCACCTCGGCCTGCCGGGCCGGGTCCAGGCGAGCCTGTTCCAGCAGCTCGCGCACGTGGGTGGTTTCATCGCGCAGCCAGGCACGGGTGATGGCTGCGCGCAGGGGCGACGCGGTGCCAGGCGTGGCGGCCTGGCTCGGGGAGGGCAGGGCGGACATGGGAGGTTCTGCAGGGGGCGGCGGAGTGCCGCGGACTCGAGCGAATCTTCGCTGGCGGCGGGTGCGCTGGATTGATCGATTCCCCCGGCGGCGGCGGGGGGGCTGGCATAACCGCCCGGGCCTGCCTACCCTCCGCCCGTTCTCCACGGAAGGAAGCGGGTGGTGGAGCTCATGGTGGGCGATGCCGGCGCGCTGGCCCGGCTCGATGTCGACGATGTGCACGCCCTCGGCCCGGAGCAGTGCCGCCAGGTGCTGGAGGCGGTCCTGGCGCATCTGCAGCGCCATCCCTGGGCCGCCACCGCGCCGCCGCGGGAGTGGAGCTTCTGGCTGGCCGCAGCTGGCGGGCCGTCCACCGACGAGCACGCGATCTATCGCCAGTCCTGCGGTTTCGGCGAGCTGCACGCGCTGGTCCACGCCCTGGTCCAGGCCACCGCCGGCGGCCCGCGACGCCGACCCTGGGCCGATGCGGAAACCCCGACCGGTGCGGCCGGCGCGACCGGCCTCGCGGTCAGCGATGTGCGCTGGATTCCCGCCTACCTCGAATACCTGGCCAGCTGCGACATGGAGCATGAGGTGCACCAGGCGGCGGAGATGGACCTGATCGTGCGCCGCCACGGCTGGAGCCCGGCGACCGCCGGACTGGCCGCCGCGCGCCTGTGGCGCTTCGGCGGGCAGCACGGCGAGGAGCAGTTCGGGCAGTGGCTGGAGCAGGACGGGCTGCAGGACTACCTGCACAGCCGCAGCGGAGCCGGCGCGTTCCTGGCGGCGGTGCAGGCCGAGTTCGAGCAACCCGGCCCGTGGGACCCGGCCCCCGGACGCAGCGACGCCCGGGCCCGCGCCCGCTACCTGGAGGAGGTCGGGAACGGCCTGGAGTACTTCGCCCCGTACCTGGACCCCGGTGAGCTCGAGGCCATCCGCGGCCTGGCGCTGGCGCGCTGGGAGCGGCTGGCGGCGGCCTGCTGATCCGCGCCCGGCCTGAGCGGTTCAGCCGCCGCGCAGGCGGCGGTACTCGCCGGGGGTCATGCCCACCATCGCCACGAAGCGGCGGGTGAAGGCGCTCTGGTCGCTGAAACCACAGGACTGGGCGATCGAGGCGATGCTGCCGGGGCCGTGCAGGCGGTGCATCGCCGCCTGGATCCGCACCCGGCTCAGCAGCTGCAGCGGCGAGAGCTGGAACACCTTCTGGAAGGTGCGCTCGAGCTTGGACTCGGAAAAGCCGGTGATGGCCAGCAGGTCCTGGACCCGGATGTTGTCGGCGTAGTGCCGGTTCATGTGGACCAGGGCCTCGCGCAGGGAGCGGTAGTCCGCCTCCAGGCCCTCGCGCCCGGCCAGGTCGCGGGAAATGCCGATCAGGCCCGCCACCTGCCCGTCCACCCGCAGCGGGCGCTTGCAGGTCAGGCACCAGCCGGGCTCCTGGTCGGAGAACAGGTGCAGCTCCAGCAGGTTGTCGATCACCGCCCCTTCCAGCACCTGCCGGTCCTGCAGGCCGTAGTTGGCGCCCAGCCCGCTGGGATACACCTCGCTGGCGCGCCGGCCGATGATCTCCCGGCGCGAGCGCAGGCCCAGGCGGCGCAGCATGGTGGCGTTGACGTGGGTGTAGCGGCCCTCGCGGTCCTTGATGAAGAACAGCACGTCCGGGATCGAATCGAACAGCGCCTCGACCTCGGCGGCATCCACGGCAAGCGGGCTGGGCTTCACGGCGGGCGATCCGGGGCGGGGGAGGGACAGGCCGCATTCTAATTGGTGCCCGCGCGGCGATCGGCGTCCGCCGGCGGCTGCCCGCGGGTTTACCCCTGGGCCGGGGCCGGCGCATTGTCCTGGATCAATGCGGGTTGCCGCTGCCCATGATGAACGCTTACCATCTTTCGGTTTTCCGCAGCTGCGAGCGGCGGTTGGCGACATGATCGAGGTGGTGCCAGGCAGGTCCGGCGACGCCGGTGCGCAGTTGAAGCTGCGCCCGCCGCGGGCCCTGACGGCACGCCAGTTCAGGGCGCTGTTCGCCGCACTGGCCGGGGCGATGTGGCTGGCGGCCGGTCTCGGCTGGCTGGCTGGCAATGCCTTCGCGCCGGCATTCGCATTGCTGCACAGCGCAGGGGTCGCGCTGGCGTTGCGCGCGCTCTGGCGCAGTGGGGAACATGGCGAGGAGATCGCCATCGGGCCGCAGGCGGTGGAAGTCCGCCGCGGCACCGGCACGGTGTTCAGCGCCCACCCTTACTGGGTGCGGCTGCAGGTGTCAGCGGAAGATGGCATGGTCATGCTTTCCTCCGGCGGCCGTCACGTGGGGGTGGGAGCCTTCCTCGGGACGGACGAGCGCTTGCAGCTGGCGCGGTACCTGAAGGATTTCCTGGCGGCCGCCAGCGGCCGCAACCGATGACGCAACCAGGGTCTAGGCAATGATGCAAGCGAAGGGATGGTGGAAGCGTTGGGTGGCTGCGGGCGCGCTGTTGGCGACCCCGCTGCTGGCCTGGGCCCAGTCGGCCGATCCGCACCGGTGGCAGCTGAACATGGGTCGCGGCGTCACCGCCACGTCCCAGAACGCCTATGACGCGCACATGATCGTGCTGTGGGTGTGCGTGGTCATCGGCCTGCTGGTGTTCGGCGCCATGGCCGTGGCCGTGTTCAAGTTCCGCCGTTCCAAGGGTGCGGTCGCCGCCGACTTCACCCACAACACCACCGCCGAGGTGGTGTGGACGGTGATCCCGGTGATGATCCTGATCGCCATGGCTTGGCCGGCGACCGCCAAGCTGATCGCCATGTACGACACCCGCGACTCCGAGATGACCGTCAAGGTCACCGGCTACCAGTGGATGTGGAAGTACGACTACCTGGGCGAGGGCGTCGGCTTCACCAGCCGCCTGGACCACGAGCACGACCGCATCCGCCAGAGCGGCGAGCGTCCGGACCCGGACCAGCACCCGCACTACCTGCTGGAAGTGGACAACCGCCTGGTCCTGCCGGTGGACACCAAGATCCGCTTCGTGATCACCGCCGATGACGTCATCCACTCCTGGTGGGTGCCGGCGCTGGGCTGGAAGCAGGACGCGATCCCGGGCCTGATC
>JAEWAG010000337.1 GCA_023391775.1 Pseudomonadota bacterium
CCGCCATCTGGCGGGCCTCGCTGTTTCACGAGATCGGAAATCCCGCCGGAGCTTCCTCCGGCATCCGTGGCGCCGGCATCAGGGGACAGCCCCCATCCTCGACCAGTCTGGCCGCTGGAACGGTGATCGGATGGGCGATGCGGCCCTAGAGCGACTTGCCCGGATCCATCAGCCCGTAGCGCGCTGCCAGTCGTGCCAGGGCGATGCTGTCCTGCACGCCGACCTTCTCGAACAGACGCGACTTGTGCGTGTTGACGGTCTTGGCACTCAGGCTCAACCGGCGCGCGATCATTTCCTGGCGCAGGCCCTGCACCAGCAGCATCGCTACTTCCAGTTCGCGCGGGGAAAGTGCGTCGAACGGCGAGCCGTCCCGCTCCACGCCCGCCAGCGCCATGTTCTGCGCGACGCTGCTGCCGAGGTAGCGCTTGCCTGCCGCCACGTCGTGGATCGCGCGCAGCAGCTCGCGGGCATCACCGCCTTTGCCGATGTAACCGTAAGCGCCGACGTCCAGCAGCCGCTTCGGCAGCGGACCATCCTCCAGTACCGACACGATCAGCACGCGCCCGCAGAGGTCTTCGGCAAGAATGCGCTCGGTCACTTCCAGCCCGCTGATGCCGGGCAGGTGCAGGTCGCACAGGACCACGTCGGCACGCAGCGTGCGCAGCTGGCGCAGCGCGTTCTCGCCATCTTCCGCCTCGCCGATGACCTCGATGCCGTGTTCGGCGGCGAGGATCATGCGCAGGCCCGTCCTGACCAGCGCATGGTCATCAATCAGGAAAACACGAATGGTCATGCCGCTCCCTCGGTATGGCCCGGGGCCAGCCTAGCGCCACGTCAGGGCGCCGGGCAAGCTTCCGTAACGGCTGTTCCGGTTGCCCGCGCAACGGCCGGAAGTCATGGTGGCCAGCGTTGCGCGCGCCCGGCAAGGAGTGCAAGCAAGATTGGCGGAGAGAGTGGGATTCGAACCCACGGAAGGTATGACCCTTCGCCGGTTTTCAAGACCGGTGCCTTAAACCGCTCGGCCATCTCTCCGGTTAACTCTGTTGTTCCAACACTACACCGCTTACGCGGTGTCGCCGGTTCTGCGCAACCGTGCTGGCGCGCCCTGCCCGCTCGAGCGAGTGCCCTGAACTGCCCGGCACCTCCGCAATGGAGATGGGTCGCGGATCGAGGGCGGCGCTCGGTACGCCCTGCCGCCTGTCCGCGCACCTCGCACGCCAGCGCCGGCGTGGCCGGGCTGCCATCGCTTCGATGGCGGGGGAACCCGTGGCCTGGAACGCCCGGCTGCCGGCGAAGGATTGTCGCATGCCGGGCGGGTCCGGATCAGCTGGCGATGGCGACCGGCGGGGCGGCAGCGGCCTCGGCGGCGCCGCAGTTGCCGCAATCCAGGCGCGAGGCCTCGATCTGCCTCGGCAGGTGCTCGGCAAGGAAGTCGATGAACACGCGCACTGCCGGCAGCAGGCCGCGGCGGGAGGCGAACACCGCATGGCAGATGCCCTGCGGCAGCGACCATTCCGGCAGCACCACCTCCAGCTCGCCATTGCGCACTGCTTCGGCGCACACGGTTTCCGGCAGCATGGTGATTCCGAAGCCGTCCTTGACCATGGACAGCAGCAGCGGGAAGTCGAAACCGGCAACCCGCGGCTGCAGGTTGTCCACGCGCCGGACCTCGCCGTTGGGGCCGTGCAACTCCCAGCGCTGGTGCGCCTCGTCCTCGTGCATGCTCATGGTCAAGTGCGAGGCGAGGTCCTCCGGCGCCTTGGGACGACCGGCGCGGTCCAGGTACTTCGGGCTGGCGACAAGGAGTTCCTGCACCTGGCCGAAGCTGCGCATCACCAGGCTGCCGTCGTCGTCCAGCCGGGTCCGCACGCGCAGGGCGACGTCGAAGCCCTCGTTGATCAGGTCCACCCGGCGGTTGTTGACGTGCAGCTGCAGGCGCACCTTGGGGTACTGCTCCAGGAACTTCGGCAGCAGCCTGGACAGCTGCTGCTGGGCCAGGGCGACCGGTACGCTCACGCGCACCAGCCCTCGAGGCTCGGCGCTGAGGCGGTCAACCACCTCGCGCGCGGCCTGGGCCTCGGCCAGCATGGTCTGGGCATGCCGGTGCACGCTCATGCCCACGTCCGTCACCGCGAAGCGCCGCGTGGAACGCTGCAGCAGGCGCACGCCAAGGTCGTTTTCAAGCTGGCTGATGCGGCGGCTCAGGCGGGACTTGGGAATGCCCAGCGCACGCTCGGCGGCTGCAAAACCACCGTGCTCCACCACCATGGCGAAGTAGTACAGATCGTTCAGGTCTTGCATGGTGCGACTCCATGGGCGCAACAGAAGGTGTCATCTAACCACCTTTATCCCACCTGCGCAACGATCAACACTGGATCCCCCGCGGCAATGCCGCCAGAACGGATCCCCCCGCCATGAAGCTCCTCCACCTCGATTCCAGCGCCCTGGGCGCCAACTCGGTGAGCCGCGAACTGAGCGCCGCCATCGTCGCAAAGTGGTCCGCGCGGCATCCGGGGCTCCAGGTCGAATACCGCGACCTGGACGCCGATCCCCTGCCCCATCTGACCGGCACCAGCCTGGCACGCAGCGACGCTGCGGAGTCGGCCCAGGCCGAGCACGTGCTGGAGCAGTTCCTGGCGGCGGACGTGGTCGTGATCGGCGTGCCGATGTACAACTTCGGCATTCCGTCGACGTTGAAGGCCTGGATCGACCGCATCGCGGTGGCCGGCCGGACCTTCCGCTATACCGAATCCGGCCCGCAGGGTTTGGCCGGTGGTCGCAAGGTGATCATTGCCAGCGCCCGCGGCGGCATCCATGCGGGGGCGCCGACCGACTTCCAGGAGCCCTACCTGCGGCAGCTGTTCGCCTTTATCGGTATCGATGACGTGCAGTTCGTGCGCGCAGAGGGCGTGGCTTTCTCGCCGGAACACCGCAGCCAGGCGCTGGCGGCGGCAAAGGTGCAGATCGCCGCACTGGAACCGGCTCCGGCGATCGCTGCCTGAGCGATGGGGGCGCAGGCCGGCCGCGGGCCGGCCCGCCCATGATCAGGCGATGCGCTCGACGCCACCCATGTAGGGCCGCAGCGCCGCAGGAACCTCGATCGATCCGTCCGCGTGCTGGTAGTTCTCCATCACCGCGATCAGGGCCCGGCCCACGGCCACGCCCGAGCCGTTGAGCGTGTGCACCAGCTCCGGCTTGCCGGTGGCCGGATTGCGCCAGCGCGCCTGCATGCGGCGGGCCTGGAAATCACCGCAATTGGAACAGGAGGAGATCTCACGGTAGGTCTGCTGCGACGGCAGCCACACCTCCAGGTCAAACGTTTTGCGTGCGGAGAAGCCCATGTCGCCGGTGCACAGCAGCATGCGCCGGTACGGCAGGCCCAGCTTTTCCAGCACCACTTCGGCGGCGCGGGTCATGCGCTCGTGCTCGGCGTCGCTTTCTTCGGCGCGTACCACCGACACCAGCTCGACCTTCTCGAACTGGTGCTGGCGGATCATGCCGCGGGTATCGCGCCCGCCGCTGCCGGCCTCGGAGCGGAAGCACATCGAATGGGCGGTCATCCGCAGCGGCAGCTGCTCGGCGGCCAGGATCTGGTCGCGCACGATGTTGGTCAGCGGAACTTCCGAAGTCGGAATCAGGTAGCGCCGGTGTTCGCCCAGCTCGGTGGCGAACAGGTCCTCCTCGAACTTGGGCAGCTGGCCGGTGCCGTACAGCGAATCGGCGTTGACGATCACCGGCACGTTCACCTCCTCGTAGCCGTGCTCGCCGGTGTGCAGGTCCAGCATGAACTGGGCCAGCGCACGGTGCAGGCGCGCCAGCTGGCCACGCAGCACGGTGAAGCGCGCACCGCTGAGCCGCGCCGCGGTTTCCGCGTCCAGCCAGCCATGGCGGGCGCCCAGGTCGACGTGGTCGCGGACTTCGAAGTCGAAGCTGCGCGGCGTGCCGTGACGATGCTGCTCGACGTTCCCCGCCTCGTCCTCGCCCAGCGGCACGTCCTCGGCCGGGAGGTTGGGCAGCCCCTGGGTGATCGCCTCGAGCCTGCCGCGGATTTCCTCCAGCCGCGCCTCGGAGGCCTTCAGCTCCTCGCCGAGACCGGCGACCTCGGCCAGCAGCGGCGCCACGTCCTCACCCTTGGCCTTGGCCTGGCCAATGGCCTTGGAGCGGGTGTTGCGCAGGTTCTGCAGCTCCTGGGTACGCACCTGGATGGCCTTGCGCTCGGATTCAAGCGACTCCAGCGCCGTGGTGTCGAGGACATGGCCGCGCGTGGCGAGGCGCTCGGCGAGGACGGCGGTCTGGGAGCGGAGCAGCGAGGGGTCGAGCATCGTGTGGGGCCGGGGGCACGGGAAGAAGCACGCATTATCCCCCATCGGCCACCCCCGCGCCCGACGCCGGCGCGACGCTGTGCCAGAATCGGACGCTCCTTCCGCCCACGCGCAGTGCATGAGCCAGATCCAAGAACATCCCGCCGGCGCCTTCGGCCGGTTTCTCCGCGGACGCTGGGCCATCGTAGTCGGTGCATTCGTGCTGGGCTGGGTGCTGTTCCTGCTGGTCGTCACCCGCCAGTCCACCGAGCCGGCCGGTGTCGAAGCCGCTCCTGCCGCCGCGCTGGCGAAGGTTGCCGCCGAGCCGCTGCCGGGCCCGGCACCCGCCGGAGCCACTGCGCCGCTGCCACGCGCAGCGG
>JAEWAG010000358.1 GCA_023391775.1 Pseudomonadota bacterium
GGTTCCAGCGGTGCCGCCGGCGCTGGGCCCGGCGGGCGGCGGTCGGCGGTGCCCGTGCAGCGGGCTGGCCGGTGCAGCGCATCGGCTGGCGCGGCGGGCAGGAGGCCTGGTCCACGCACTGGCCAGACCGCATGACCTTCCACCTTTGCGCCGGCCCGGCGGCGCTGCCTAGTATCCGGGACAGTTTTTTCCTAGGAGTTACGGATGTCCGCACGCACGCCCCTCGTCCTGGCCCTGGCCGGGTTGCTCGGCCTAGGCGCCGCCACCGATGTCCACGCCGCCCGCGGCCTGGACGTGCGCGACCTGCAACAGCTGGAGCGTGTCTCCTCGCCGGTACTGTCGCCGGATGGTGCCTGGGTGGTGTTCGCCAAGCGCCAGATCGATGCGGACCTGTCCAAGGCCAGCAACGGCCTGTGGGTGCGCAACCTGCTGACCCGCGACCTGGCGCCGCCGAAGCGGCTCACGCCCACGGACTGGAACGTCAGCTCGCCCGCGTTCTCGGCCGATGGCAAGTCGGTGTACTTCCTCAGCGCCAGGGGCGGCACCCAGCAGCTGTACTCGGTCCCGGTCACCGGCGGCACCCCGCAGCAGCTGACCCGCTACCCGCTGGACATCGGCAGCTACAAGGTCTCGGCCGACGGTACCCGCATCGCGGTAAGCATGGACGTGTACCCGGACTGCGGCGCGGACCTGGGCTGCACGGTCGACCGGCTCAAGGAGAAGGAGGGCGCCAAGGCCAGCGGCGTGCTGTACGAGCAGCTGTTCGTGCGCCACTGGGACACCTGGGCCGACGGCCGCCACAGCCGCCTGTTCGTGACCACCCCGGCGCGTGGCGACACCGCCCCGGCTCCGGTGCTGGTTGGCGCCGGCAAGAACGACCCGGTCGGCAACGTGCCCTCGCGCCCGTTCGGTGGCGCGGATGAGTACACCTGGTCGCCGGATGGCCGCTCGCTGGTGTTCGCCATGCGCGTGGCCGACGCCGGGGAGCCGTGGTCGACCAACCTGGACCTGTACGAGTACCGCGACGGCAAGCCGCTGCGGAATCTCACCGCTTCCAATCCGGCCACGGACACCGGCCCGGTGTTCAGCGCCGACGGCCGGACGCTGTACTACCGGGCGATGAAGCGCGCCGGCTTCGAGGCCGACCGCTACGGCCTGATGGCGATGGACCTGCGCAGCGGCAAGGTGCGTGAGATCGCCCCGGACTGGGACCGCAGCGCCGATGGCATCGTGCTGTCCGCCGACGGCCGCACCCTCTATACCTCGGCCCAGCACGTCGGCCAGCACCCGCTGTTCGCCGTCGACGTCGCCAGCGGCAAGGTCGAGCAGGTGACCGGCGAGGGCAGCATCGGCGGCTTCGACATTGCCGGCGACACCCTGGCCTACCTGCACAACAGCCTGGAAACCGGCAACCAGCTGTTCACCGCTTCCCTGTCCAATCCCTCGGCCGCGCGCGCGATCACGCCCAGCGCCAGCGAGATGCTGCCGGAGGTGTCCTTCGGCCGGTACGAGCAGTTCACCTTCGCCGGCTGGAACGGCGCGCAGGTGCACGGCTACGTGGTCAAGCCGTGGAACTACCAGGAAGGCAAGCGCTACCCGGTGGCGTTCCTGATCCACGGTGGCCCGCAGGGCAGCTTCGGCAATGGCTGGAGCTACCGCTGGAACCCGCAGACCTACGCCGGCCAGGGCTACGCGGTGGTGATGATCGATTTCCACGGCTCGACCGGCTACGGCCAGGCCTTCACCGACGCCATCAGCGGCGACTGGGGCGACAAGCCGCTGGTCGACCTGCAGAAGGGCTGGGCGGCGGCGCAGCAGAAGTACCCGTTCCTGGACGGCGACCGGGCCTGCGCCCTGGGCGCCAGCTATGGCGGCTACATGGTCAACTGGATCGCCGGGCAGTGGAACGAGGCGTGGAAGTGCCTGGTCAACCACAACGGCGTGTTCGACACCCGCTCCATGGGCCTGGTGACCGAGGAGCTGTGGTTCACCGAATGGGAGTTCGGCGGCACCGTGGCGTCCAATCCGGAGGCCTACGAGAAGTACAACCCGGCCCGCCACATCGACAAGTGGAAGGTGCCGATGCTGGGGGTCGCCGGCCAGAACGATTTCCGCGTGCCGGTAGACCAGAGCCTGTCCAGCTTCACCGCCCTGCAGCGCGCCGGCATCGAATCGAAGCTGCTGTACTTCCCGGACGAGAACCACTGGGTGCTCAAGCCGCACAACAGCATCCTCTGGCATGACACCGTCAATGCCTGGCTGAAGAAGCACATCGGCCAGTAAGTCCCGCGGAGAGCCGGCGCGAGCCGGCTTTCCCCTTTGCGCGGGCTGCTGCCCGATGAATGCACCAACCGGAGTTCCCGATGGCGATAGAAGCCACCGCACCATCCACTGCCCTGATCACCAACGACATCGTGGGCTTCGGCCTGATCGCCGGCACCCTGGCCCTGATCTTCTGGCTGGCAAGCGGCCCGACGCCGTTCTGGAAGAAGTTCTTCGCCTGGGTGCCTGCGCTGCTGCTGTGCTATTTCGTGCCGGCGTTCTACAACACCGCCGGCATCATCGATGGCGAAGGCAGCAGCCTCTACCACCTGGCCAGTCGCGTGCTGCTGCCGGCCGCACTGGTCCTGCTCACCCTGTCCATCGACCTGAAGGGGGTGTTGCGCCTCGGGCCGAAGCTGCTGTTCGTGTTCTGCATGGGCACGCTCGGCATCGTCCTCGGTGCGATCGTGACGTTCCAGGTGCTTGAATGGGTGTACCCGGCCGCGGTGGCCGGGGATACCTGGAAGGGCATGGCCGCGCTGTCCGGAAGCTGGATCGGCGGCGGTGCGAACATGGTCGCCATCCGCGAGATCTACGAGGTGGATGCCACGCTGTTCGGGCAGTTCGCCGTGGTCGACGTGGCGATCGCCAGCCTGCTGATGGCGACGCTGCTGTTCCTGGCCAACCGTTCGCAGCAGATCGATGCGCGGGCCGGGGCGGATACCCGCGCGCTGGACGAAATGAAGCAGCGCATCGCCGCCTACGAGGCGGCCAACGCGCGCATCCCGACCCTGGCCGACCTGATGGTGATCATCGGCTGGGCCTTCGGCATCGTCGCCGTGGCGCATGCCATCGCCGGCCCGGCCTCGGCCTGGTTCAAGGCCAATGCCGCGTGGTCCTCGCAGTTCAGCCTGGACGCGCCGTTCGTCTGGGTCGTTGTGCTGTCCACGCTGGGCGGCCTGGTACTCAGCTTCACCCGGGTGCGGCGGCTTGAGAATGCAGGTGCCTCGAAGGTGGGCACCGTGTTCCTCTACTTCCTGATCGCCTGCATCGGCATGCAGATGGACTTCCTGAAACTCGCCAACCGGCCCGAGCTGGTGGTGATCGGGCTGATGTGGATGTCCATCCACGTGGTGGTGATCTGGTACGCCGCGCGCCTGGTGAAGGCGCCGCTGTTCTATTTTGGCGTCGGCTCGATGGGCAACGTCGGCGCGGCGGCCTCGGCGCCGGTCATCGCCGCGGCCTTCCATCCCACGCTGGCGCCGGTGGGTGTGCTGCTGGGCACCGTGGGCTATGCCAGCGGCACGGTCATCGCCTACTTCCTCGGCCAGGTATTGCGAGTGATGGCCGGGCAGTAAGCGGTCCCCGCCCGTCGAGGGGCGGAGCCGTTCCTGTCCCATGCCGGACGAGCGATCAAGCCGCCGGCCATGGGGCGTGGTGGCAGGCGCAAGGTGAGGGACCCTGCAAAGCGGGGACATGCCCCCGTGCCGGGGCCGGCCGCCTTTGCGTCGCGCCGGGCGGGCTTGGCCGATCGGCCGCGTCGTGCAGACATGGCGCCGGGAAGCCCACGTGGGCAAGCAGCCGGACCGCGTCCGGCGGCAACGATGCCAGAGGGGGAGGCGAAGCCACGGGCTTCGCCTTTCCTGCCTCACCGCTCAGCAGCAGCGGAACCCGCCGCGTGCACCGTAGCGTGCTTCCTGGCGCTCGCGGAAGAACGTCTTGTAGTCCATTGGCTCGCGGTCCGGGTGCTTCTCCAGTACGTGCCTGACGTAGTTGTCATAATCCGGTACGCCGCAGCACAGGCGGGCGGTCTGCACCAGCCTGCGCCACACCCGCTTGTGCGTGGCGTAATGGCCAACCGGTACCAGCGCGCCGGCCATCAGAGGTAGCTCCTCTGCTGCTCGGGCGTCAGTGCCACGTAAGGCGTCTCGCGGTCGGTACGCGCCTGGCTGGCGCGTGCCTTGCGGATCGCGCCGATCGAATAGAACAGCACGCTCACCACCACCAGCAGGAACAGCGCGGTGAGCCCGGCATTGACGTAGTTGTTGAACATGATCTGCCCCATGCCGGCCAGATCCTTGGACGGGGCGATCAGCTCGCCACGCGCGATGGCGTCGCGGTAGCGGTTGGCCTGGGCCAGGAAGCCCACCGCCGGGTTGGAGTCGAAGATCTTGATCCACCCGGCGTAGGTGGTGCAGACCAGCAACCACACCGTTGGCACGATCGATACCCAGGCATAGCGGTCCTTCTTCATCTTGAACAGGACCACCGTGCACAGCATCAGCGCGATGCCGGCCAGCATCTGGTTGGCGATGCCGAACAGCGGCCACAGCATGTTGATGCCGCCCAGTGGGTCGGTCACGCCCACGTACAGGAAGTAGCCCCACAACGCCACGCAGCCGCCGGTGGCGATCAGGTTCGCGCTCCAGGACTCGGTGCGTCGCATCATCGGCACGAAGTTGCCCAGCAGGTCCTGCAGCATGAAACGGCCGGCGCGGGTGCCCGCGTCCACCGCAGTGAGGATGAACAGCGCTTCGAACAGGATCGCGAAGTGGTACCAGAACGCCATCATGCCTTCACCCGGCAGGACGGCGTGGAAGATCTGGGCAATGCCTACCGCCAGGGTCGGGGCGCCGCCGGCACGCGAAAGTATCGAGCTCTCGCCGATGTCCGCCGCCGTGGCGGTGAGCACGTCGGGCGTGACGGTGAAGCCCCAGCTGCTGACCACCTGGGCGGCATTGGCCGGGTCGGTGCCGATCACCGCCGCGGGGCTGTTCATGGCGAAGTACACGCCCGGATCGATGGTGGCCGCCGCCACCATCGCCATGATCGCCACGAACGATTCCATCAGCATGCCACCGTAGCCGATGTAGGGCGCATGGCGCTCGTTGGCCAGCAGCTTGGGCGTGGTGCCGGAGCTGATCAGGGCGTGGAAGCCCGATACCGCGCCGCAGGCGATGGTGATGAACAGGAACGGGAACATCGACCCCTTCCAGACCGGACCGGTGCCATCGGTGAACTGGGTCAGCGCCGGCATCCTGAGCTCCGGCATCACGATCAGGATGCCCAGGGCCAGGCCGACGATGGTGCCGATCTTGAGGAAGGTCGAAAGGTAGTCGCGCGGCGCCAGCAGCAGCCACACCGGAAGCACTGCCGCCACGAAACCGTAGCCGATCAGCATCCAGGTGATCTGGGTGCCGGAGAAGGTGAAGGCCGGGCCCCAGGTCGGGTGCGCGGCCACCTGGCCGCCGAACCAGATCGCCAGCATCAGCAGCACCAGGCCGATGACCGAGATCTCACCGATCTTCC
>JAEWAG010000370.1 GCA_023391775.1 Pseudomonadota bacterium
TCCCAAGGGGGCATGGGGCATCGCGCGGCTCCGCCGTCCATGGCTCCACCGCGCGACCGCAGGCCATCCATGGCCTGCTTGCCTCATACCCCTTGGGACGACCGCCGCTTGCGCCTTTGGGCTTCGAGCTTCGGTGGAGACAGTCCCTCTCCCTGTGGGAAACGGGTGGAGGCCGGTGCGCGCGTGGTTGATTCCCGCCACTCACCCCGCACTCTTCGCCCCCCCGGAGCGCGTCGACAGAACCCGGAAACATGCCGCCTCACTGATCGGGAAAGGGGAAGGAAAGGCGGACTGGAGCTCGCGAAGACGCGGCAGCACGGGGGCATGGCGCAAGCGGCACAGGGATGTGCTGCGCTCGCGCGTTGGAGCAGGACGTGGAACCGCGCGATGCGCCATGCCCCCGCGCTGTCGCGGTCCCTCCGAAGCCGGCGCCCTTGCTTCCGGTCCTCTTCCCCGTCGTGCAAGCGCAGCTGCGGAACAAACCTCTGCAGCCGCTGCCGACAGCGCCTTTCATGGTCGGCGCTATGCTCGGGGTCATCCCATCGGTACCGGAGTCTGGCCATGAGTCCTTCCCCCACACGCCCGCGCGCGAAGTCATCCCCGAAGCGGTCGGCTGCCGCCGCATCGGCGCCACGCACGCGCGTCGAACACGACAGCATGGGCGAGCTGCAGGTGCCGGCCGACGCCCTGTGGGGCGCGCAGACCCAGCGTGCGGTGCAGAACTTCCCGGTGTCCGGGCGGCCGATGCCGCGCGGCTTCATCCGCGCGCTGGGGCTGGTCAAGGCCGCCGCGGCCGAGGTCAATGCCGGGCTGGGCCTGCTGCCCAAGAACCTCGCCGGCGCGGTGCGCGTCGCGGCGCTGGAGGTGGCCGACGGCCGCCACGACGCGCACTTCCCGGTGGATGTCTTCCAGACCGGTTCGGGCACCTCGTCCAACATGAATGCCAACGAGGTGATCGCCAACCTGGCCAATGCCTCGGGCAAGGCCGGCCGGCGCGCCGTGCATCCCAACGACCACGTCAACCTGGGCCAGAGTTCCAACGACGTGGTGCCTACCGCGATCCGCGTTGCCGCGCAGCTGGCCGTGGTCGAGGACCTGCTGCCGGCGATCCGCCACCTGCGCCGCACCATCGAGAAGCGCGCGCGCGAACTGCGCAAGGTGATCAAGACCGGCCGCACCCACCTGATGGACGCCATGCCGCTGAGTTTCGGCCAGGAATTCGGCGCCTGGGCCTCGCAGCTGAAGTCCGCCGAAGGCCGGCTGGAGGACGCGCTCAAGCGCCTGCGCCGGCTGCCGCTGGGCGGTACCGCGATCGGCAGCGGCATCAATGCCGATCCGCGCTTCGGCCAGCGTGCCGCACGCTCGCTGTCGCAGCTGGCCGGCACCCGCTTCGAGAGTGCCGAGGACAAGTTCGAGGGCCTGGCCGCGCAGGACGATGCGGTTGAACTGTCCGGCCAGCTCAATGCTCTGGCGGTGGCCCTGATCAAGATCGCCAACGACCTGCGCTGGATGAACTCCGGCCCGCTGGCCGGGCTGGGCGAGATTGAACTGCCGTCGCTGCAGCCGGGCAGCTCGATCATGCCGGGCAAGGTCAATCCGGTGGTTCCGGAGGCGGTGGTGATGGCCTCGGCCCAGGTGATCGGCCACCACACCGGGATCACCGTCGCCGGGCAGACCGGCAACTTCCAGCTCAACGTCACCCTGCCGCTGATCGCGGCCAACCTGCTGGACTCGATCCAGCTGCTTGCCAACGTCTCGCGACTGCTGGCCGACCAGTGCATCGCCGGGCTGAAGGTGCGTGGCGAGGTGGTCAGGCAGGCGCTGGACCGCAATCCCATCCTGGTGACGGCGCTGAACCCGGTGATCGGCTACGAGCAGGGTGCGGCGATCGCCAAGCAGGCCTACCGGGAAGGGCGGCCGGTGCTGGATGTGGCGATGGAGGTCACCGGCATGTCGCGGCGCGAACTGCAGTCGCTGATCGACCCCGCGCTGCTGGCGCGGGGCGGCATCCACGGCGGACCGGGAGGCGCTGGCGGCTGAGCCTGCCCGCCCCGGCGTCCGGCGGCAACGGCAAGGCGCCGCGGCTGGCCGCGACGCCTTTCCCGCTACTGTTGCGTGGCCTGGCCAGCGGCGGCCGCATCGGCTTCGGCCGCCACGTCGGCGCTGTCCGCGTCGGGGATCACGTCGAACACCTGGCCCCCGGCCTGGACCTGGAAGCTCCGGGAGCCGTCCTCCTTGCCGCAGTTCTCGATGTCGTCCGCGCCCAGCGTCGCATAGGGCGTGAACTCCGGCACCGCCGCGGCCAGTGACTGCTGGGCCTGCTGCAGGCCAGGCAGGCGTCCGCACACCATCTCGCGTGCCTGCTGCTCGATGCGCTGGCCCTCGGCCTCCATGCGCTTCTCGAACTCCTCGGTAGTGCCGCCGAACACCGCCTTCAGGGCGCCGGTGGCGGCCTGCACGCCGAGGTCGGCCCCCTGCAGGCCCACCGCCATGCCGGCCCGGGCGATTTCCAGGACTTGCGCGCGATAGGCCAGCACCTGCTCCCGCTGTGCATCGTCCAGCGGCACCGCCTTGCCCTCGACCAGCAGGTCACCCTTCGGGGTGATCTCCGCGGTCGGCAGGTGGTCGGTGTCCTCGCCCCAGCGGAAGCCGTTGCTGTGCCGGCCGCCGATACTGATGTTCTCGGTCTCCAGCTTGCGCGCGGCCTGTTCCATCGCCGCCTGGACCCCGCGGCTGAGCAGGGAGCCGGAAGGCGCGCCGGCCGGCTCGGCCGGGTTGGCGGCCTCCTCCTTGCCGCCGCAGGCGGACACCGCGACGGCCAGGGCCAGTACAAGCAGGGAAGCGGGAATCTTGCGCATGTCGGTGCTCCTCAAAGGCGGGCGAACTCGCGCCGCACGTCGGCTTCGCAGGCCTGCACGTCGTCGGCGCGCAGGTTGGCATAGGGGCGGAACTCGGGCAGTCCGGCGGCCAGCGCCTGCTGCGACTCCATCAGCTCCGGCAGGGCGCCGCACAGCTCGAGGATGCCCGGTTCAAGGGTGGTGAGCAGGCGCTGCTCCAGCTGGCGCTCCAGGCGGCCCGTCATGGCGCTTGCCATCAGGCTGAGCAGCCCGCGGTCCACCGATTCCAGCGCCGCCTCGGCGGCCTGCTCGCCGATGCTAAGCCCGGCCAGAGCGACTTCGATCACCTGTCCGCGGTAGTCCTGCAGCTGCCGGCGCTGGTCGGGGGTGACGGCCACGGCCTTACCGGCCACCAGCAGGTCGCCGGCGGGGGAGATCTCGGCGTGGGGCAGGTCGGCGTCGGTGGCGCCGCGCTTGCCGGCGAAATGCAGGTTACGGCCCAGCTCGAGGTTGCCCGCGCGCAGTTCGTCGCGGGCGCCGGCAAGCTCGCGGCGGACCTCGGCGCGGGCCTCCTGCAGGCTGGCCGACAGGCTGTCCGGCTCGGCCCGTGCGGGGCCGGCGATGGCCGACACCGGCAGCAGCACGGCCAGCAGCAGGGCGCCGAGGCGGGAAGATGCGTGCATGGGAAGCCTCCTCAACGGGCCCTGGGCAGGCTGACCTGCCCGACATCACGATGGCGGACGTCGCCGGAGCCGACCGAGCCGACCTCCAGCGCCCGCGCACCGTGCACATCAAGGTCGCCCGAGCCGATGCTGTCGACCCGGACCTGGCCGCCGATCCGGTGCAGGCTGGCATCGCCCGATCCGATCGAGCCGATCGCCACGTTCCCGGCTGCACCATCCACCTCCAGGTCGCCTGAGCCGATGCTGCCCACCTCGACATCGCCGCGGATGTCGCGCGCCTCGATGTCGCCCGAGCCGACCGACAGCACCTTCAGCGCGCCGGCGCCGTTGATCTCCAAGTCGCCCGAGCCCACTGCGGCGGTGACGCGCCGGGCGATGTCGTGTGCGGCCACGTCGCCCGAACCCAGGTCGACGCTGAGGCTGCGCGCGCCGGTGACGCTGGCATCGCCCGAGCCGACCTTGAGCTGCACGAGTACGTCGTCGGGCACGGTGCCGGTGACGTACAGGCCGCTGTAGGAGCGGCCGAAGTTGAGCTCGGCCCGGGGTGCATCGCGTCGCAGGGAAACACGCAGGGTGTCGCCGTCCCGGACCTGGACGACTTCCAGCTGCGCCAGCCGGTCGGCGCTGGAGGCGCAGGCCCGGCCCGCGAGCGAGCCCTGGCGGCCGGCGGCGGCGTTGACCTCGAGGTCGTACGCGCCGACCTCGAACATCACTTTGTTCACGCCGGCCAGGTCCAGGTCCTGGGCGATCGGCCTGCTGTGCTCGCACTTGGGCTCGGCCAAGGCCACGCCCGGCAGGGCGGCACAGAGGATCAGGGGCAGCAGGTATCGCATATCGGTTCTCCGGGGAGGCGGCGGCGCCGGGTGGGCGCCGCCCGCAGGCAGGTCAGGCTTCGTCGCGCCAGCGGCGCAGCTGGATGGCGATGGCGATGAACACCACGCCGACGGCCGCACCGATCCACAGGTCCCAGCTGGCGTACAGGCTCCAGCTGCTGGTCTGGTCCAGGATCGCGGCCACCAGCTGGCCCGGGTCATGGATCGAACCCTGCGCCAGTCGGTCCTCCAGGCCGTTGAGGCTCCAGGTGCCGGGGATCACGCTCATCAGGCCGCGGTATACCGCCACGTACCAGATCATCCCGTAGGGCAGGCTGATGCCGGGGATCGCGCCGAGCACGCTGACCATCACGCAGCCCAGCACCGGGACCAGCACCGCCCACAGGAACGGCTTGCTGCGCACGAAGGCCGAGCACATCATCAGCCAGCCCACCGCGGGCAGCATCCACAGCAGGCCCAGCGGCACGGTCAGCAGCATCCGCCAGGCCACGGTGAAGGGGTGGGCGTGGGTGAACAGCGCCGTGGGGTGGGGCATGCCGCTGGCCATCATCGCCACCGCGGCCAGCAGCCACAGGGCCACGCCGACCAGCAGGCCGACGACCACCGACAGCAGCGGTGCCAGCAACAGGGCCCACGCCGCCTTGGACAGCACGGTCTGGCTGTCGGACACCGGCAGCGATTTCCAGAACAGCGCACTGCGGTCGCGGCGGTCGTCGTACAGGCTGCCCAGGGCGTAGAAGAACACCACGAAGGCCAGCACCACGCCGGTCAGGCTGCAGCCGGCCATCAGCAGGCCATCGCCGGCCGCGCCCACGCTGCCGAGATAGCCGGGCAGGTCGTCCATCGCGGGTGTTCCATCCAGGTTGCGCCGGGCCTGGACCACCCCGGCCACCGCCAGCAGGGTCGACATGAACACGGCGATGCCGCCGGTGATCACGGGCGCCCACAGGAAGCCTCCCCGGTTTTCCCAGAATTCGCGGCGCAGCAGCCAGTGGAAGGTCCGCGTCCAGCGGTTGCCGGCGGCATTGGCGGCGATGGCGTTCATGCGTAGGTTCCTTTCATCAGGGCGACGAACAGGTCGGCCAGGCCGGGCGTCCGGACCTCGCCGAGGGCGGCGGCGCGCTCGCGCGGCAGCCCGTCGTACAGCAGCACGGTCTTGCCGAAGGGCAGGGCGCGCTCTTCCACCGGACCCAGGGCGCGGGCCTCGGCGATCCGGTCGGCACCGACCAGCACTTCGGTGTAGCGCTCGGCCAGATGGTCCATTTCCGCGGACAGCACGATCCGGCCGTCGCGGATGAACAGCACGTCGGTGAGGATGTGCTCGATCTCCTCGACCTGGTGGGTGGTGACCAGGATGGTCTTGTTCTCGTCGAAGTAGTCCTCCAGCAGGCGCTGGTAGAACTGCTTGCGGTAGAGGATGTCCAGGCCCAGGGTCGGCTCGTCCAGCACCAGCAGGCGCGCGTCGATGGCCATCACCAGGGCCAGGTGCAGCTGCACGATCATGCCCTTGGACATCTCGCGCACCCGCAGCTTCGGGTTGAGCTGGGTGTTGGCCAGCAGGCGCTCGCACTTGGCCCGGTCGAAGCGCGGATGCACCCCGGCGACGAAGTCGATCGCCTCGTGCACCCGCATCCAGCGCGGCAGCACGGCCACGTCGGCGATGAAGCACACCTGGTTCATGAGTTCGTCGCGCTGGGTGCGCGGGTCCATGCCCAGCACCGAGAGCTGGCCGTCGAACCGGGTCAGGCCCAGGATCGCCTTGAGCGCGGTGGTCTTGCCGGCACCGTTGGGCCCGATCAGGCCGACGATCCGGCCGGCGCCGATGTGGAAATCCGCGCCGGCGACTGCCACGCGGTGCCGGTAGGCCTTGCGCAGGCCGCGGGCGGACACCACCGGAGTGGCGTCGTGGTTGGATACGGTCGCGTTCATGTCAGTCCTTCCCCAGTGATTCGAGCAGTTCCCGCATCGACAGGCCCAGGCGCTGGATGCGCTCGACCACTGCCGGCCATTCCTCGGTCAGGAAGCGCTCGCGCTCGGTGCTGCGCAGCTTCCGCGAGGCCTCCTCGGTGACGAACATGCCCAGGCCGCGGCGCTTCTCGACCAGGCCCTCGTCGGCCAGCTCCTGGTAGGCGCGGGAAACGGTGATCGGGTTGAGCTGGTATTCGGCGGCCACCTGGCGGACCGAGGGCAGGGCGTCGCCCGGTTTGAGGATCCCGTCGAGCATCATGGCGATCACGCGCTCCTTCAATTGACGGTAGATGGGAGCGCCGTCGCTCCATTGGATGTCGCTCATAGATCAGCTCCGTGAGCGCAGCGCGTGCGCGAAGGAGAAATAGGGCATGGCCAGGGACGCCCGCAGCCGCTGGGTGGGCTGTTCGGCGGCGGCCTCCAGCCCGGCCTCGGCACGCTCCAGGGCGGCCTCGCCGGGTCCATAATTGCCAGCGCGTCCTGCATCGGCCGCCAGCCAGGCCAGGGCGCAGACGGTCACGGCCACGGCCGCGCCCGACGCGACGAGCCGGGACTGGCGACTTGCGTGGTGGATGCGAATCATGTGGCGTCCTGCTTTGGGTGACTGGTGTTGTATTCAACTATAACACCACCACGCAAGCTGTCAAACGCCTTTGCC
Source organism: Pseudomonadota bacterium (assembly GCA_023391775.1). Taxonomy (GTDB): domain Bacteria; phylum Pseudomonadota; class Gammaproteobacteria; order Xanthomonadales; family Xanthomonadaceae; genus Pseudoxanthomonas. The sequence continues at coordinate 6,980 of JAEWAG010000370.1, forward strand.
CCCAACTGATGGCCTATACCGGGCCGGAGAACACCGATGAAGCTGCGCACGCTCATTGCCACGATCGTCCTGGCGTCGGTTGCCGCCGCCGCGGTTGCCGCGGGGCCGGCCCTGCTGGATGTCGAGTACCGTCCGCTGGCCTCGCGCAGTCCGGTCAACCTGGCCGGGCAGCACGCCGGCAAGGTGCTGCTGGTGGTCAATACGGCCAGCAAGTGCGGTTTCACCCCGCAGTACGAGGGGCTGGAGGCGCTGCAGCAGCGCTTCGCCGCCCGCGGCTTCTCGGTGCTGGGCTTCCCGTCCAACGACTTCCGCGGCCAGGAGCCTGGCGAGGAGGCCCAGATCCAGGAATTCTGCACGCTCACCTACGGGGTGAAGTTCCCGATGTACGAGAAGGTGCAGGTCATCGGTGATGACGCCACCCCGCTGTACCGGCGCCTGGCCAGGGCCAGCGGCGTGCAGCCTGGCTGGAACTTCCACAAGTACCTGGTGTCCCGCGACGGGCGGGTCGTCGGCAACTGGCCGAGCAGGGTCGAGCCGGGGGATCCGGCGCTGGTGGCCGCGATCGAACGTGAACTGGCGCGCCCGGCCCCGCGTGCGGCGCGCTGACCGTCGCGCTCGGCCCGTGCGACAATGCGCCCGGACCGGCCGCGCGCCGGCAATCGATCCACCTCATTGGAACCGTTACGAATGAACAACCGCATGCGCGGCGCCCTGGCGTCGCTGGTGATGGGAGCGAGCATGATGACCGGCGCGGCGATGGCCCAGGACAAGGCCTCGCTGGCCTCCGAGAAGGACAAGGTTAGCTACGCGATCGGCCTGGACGTGGCCCGCTCGTTCGAGCCGCTGGCCGCCGACGTGGACCTGGACGCCATGGAGCGCGCGATCGCCAACGCCTTCGCCGGTGGCCAGCCGCTGCAGTCCGAGGAGCAGGCCCGTGCCACCGACGCCGCGCTGCGCGCCGCCCTTGCCGCGCGCAGCGG
>JAEWAG010000397.1 GCA_023391775.1 Pseudomonadota bacterium
GTCCCGGTGGCGGCCAGCGGCGCCTCCGCGACCGCTGCGGCCACGCGCGCGGCGAAGTCAGGCGCGGCCACGGTAACAGCCTGGCCACGCATCACCTGGCCATAGAGCTGCCAGCGCTCGTAGCTGCCGGACAGGTCCTGGTCGTGTTCCAGCCGGCGCAGCAGGAAGCGGGCCTCGTCCGGCTGCAGCGCACCGTCGACCAGCGCCGACAGCTGCTGCCGGTAATGGAGTTCAAGCCGGTCCACGCCGGGGCGGTGGTGGAGGCTGTCGGCGCCGTCGGCGCCACGGGGGCGGATGTCCTGGCTCATGACCTGTTTCGTTCGCGGGTAGCGCTTTGGACCTCGAGCAGCGGCCGAAGTTCGGCATCGATCGCTTCCCGGGCACGGAAGATGCGCGAGCGGACCGTGCCGATCGGGCAATCCATCTTCTGCGCGATCTCGTCGTAGCTCAGGCCGTCCACCTCGCGCAGGGTGATGGCGGTCCGCAGTTCCTCCGGCAGCGCGTCCACCGCCTTCATCACCGTGCGCTCAAGCTCCTCGCGCATGGCCTCGCGCTCGGGCGTGTCGGTGTCGCGCAGGCGGGTGCCGACGTCGTACTGCTCGGCGTCGGCCACGTCGATGTCATCGGTCGGCGGGCGCCGGTTGTGGGCGACCAGGTGGTTCTTGGCGGTGTTCACTGCGATCCGGTGAAGCCACGTATAGAACTGGGCGTCGCCGCGGAAATTGCCGATCGCGCGGTAGGCGCGCACGAACGTGTCCTGGGCGACGTCCTGGCACTCGCTCCAGTCCTGGACGTAGCGGCCGATCAGGCCGACGATCCGGTGCTGGTACTTGCGCACCAGGAGATCGAACGCCGACGTGTCGCCGCGCTGTGCGCGGCGGACCAGTTCGAGGTCCAGCTCCTGGGTTGAATCCTTCTGCGTTCCTTCGGCCATGCCGGGCCGTACTCCTGTCGGCGCGGCTCAGCCGTGCCACCTGTGACCGCCATCGCCGGGAAAAGTTCAGCGGCCTGGCGCGGGCCGCTATCCGGAAGTGTGCATTGTGACGCGCCGGCTGCCGATGCAGGAACTTAACCGCCTGCCACTTACGTTCGCGCTGTCGCCGGCCACCCGGCCGCGCACCGTTGCCTGTTATGGGATTTGACGCGGCAGAAACAACCTCGGGATGATAGCCGCCCCTCCATACACAACCGGATGGTCTCCTCATGCTTCCAGGCTTCGACGGACTTCGATTCAGCCACTGGCAAGCCGCCAGGCGCGACGACGGGGTCGTGGTCCTGTCCCTGGACCGCGCCGACGCGGCAGTCAACGCGCTGTCGCAGGACGTGCTGATCGAGCTGGGGGACATCCTCGAGCGGCTTGCGATCGATCCGCCGAAGGGCGTGGTGTTCCGCTCGGCCAAGGCCAGCGGCTTCATCGCCGGGGCCGACCTGAAGGAGTTCCAGGAGTTCGACCGCAAGGGCACGGTCAACGATGCGATCCGCCGCGGCCAGGCGGTGTTCCAGAAGGTGGCCGAGCTGCCCTGCCCGACCGTGGCCGCGATCCACGGCTTCTGCATGGGCGGCGGCACCGAGCTGGCCCTGGCCTGCGACTACCGCGTCGCCAGCAGTGATCCGTCCACCCGCATCGGCCTGCCGGAAACCCAGCTGGGCATCTTCCCGGGCTGGGGCGGCAGCGCGCGCCTGCCGCGCCTGGTCGGCGCCCCGGCGGCGATGGACATGATGCTTACCGGCCGCCGCCTGGCGGCCAAGGCCGCCCGCAACATCGGCCTGGTCGACAAGCTGGTCGAGCCGGCACTGCTGGAGGACGCGGCCGCCGCGCTGGCGCTGAAGGGCGTGCAGCGTCCGCTCGGCCAGCGCTTCAAGGGCTGGATCACCAACACCCTGCCGGCGCGCAAGATCCTGGCCCCGCAGATGGCCAAGCAGGTCGCGCGCAAGGCCCGCAAGGAGCATTACCCGGCCCCGTATGCGCTGATCAACACCTGGGCACGCAGCGGTGGTGCCGGCATCCAGGCGCGCCTGGACGCCGAGCGCCGGGCGGTGGTCAAGCTGGCAGCCAGCCCCACGGCGCGCAACCTGATCCGCATTTTCTTCCTCAGCGAGCGCCTCAAGGGCCTGGGCGGAAAAGATCACGGGATCGCCCACGTGCATGTGGTCGGCGCCGGCGTGATGGGCGGCGACATCGCCGCCTGGGCGGCGTACAAGGGTTTCACCGTCACCCTGCAGGACCGCGAGCAGCGCTTCATCGATGGCGCCCTGTCCCGCGCGCAGGAACTGTTCGCCAGGCGGGTCAAGGACGAGGCCAAGCGCCCGGCCGTGGCCGCGCGCCTGCAGGGCGACCTGGCTGGCGACGGCGTGGCCAGGGCCGACCTGGTGATCGAGGCGATCATCGAGAACCCGGAGGCCAAGCGCGAGCTTTACCAGTCGCTGGAGCCGCGCATGAAGCCGGGCGCGCTGCTGGTCACCAACACCTCCTCGATCCCGCTGGACGAGCTGCGCGGCCATATCGCCCGCCCCGCGCAGTTCGCCGGCCTGCACTACTTCAACCCGGTGGCGCAGATGCCGCTGGTGGAGATCGTGCGGCACGACGGCCTTGACGAGGAGACCGTGCGACGCCTGGCCGCCTTCTGCAAGGCGCTGGACAAGTTCCCGGTGCCGGTGGCCGGCACTCCGGGCTTCCTGGTCAACCGCGTGCTGTTCCCGTACATGCTCGAGGCCGCGCACGCCTATGCCGAGGGCATCCCCGGCGCGGTCATCGACAAGGCCGCGGTGAAGTTCGGCATGCCGATGGGCCCGATCGAGCTGATCGACACCGTGGGCCTGGACGTGGCCCAGGGCGTGGGCGCCGAGCTGTCGCCGTTCCTGGGCCTGCAGCTGCCGGCGGCGCTGTCCACGGTCGAGCCCGGCAGGCGCGGCAAGAAGGACGGCCAGGGCCTGTACAAGTGGGAGAAGACCGAGAAGGGCAGCAAGCCGGTCAAGCCGGAGGTGCCGCAGGGCTACCAGGCGCCGGCCGACCTGGAGGACCGGCTGGTCCTGCCGCTGCTCAACGAGGCCGTGGCCTGCCTGCATGATGGCGTGGTCGACGATGCGGACCTGCTCGACGCCGGCGTGATCTTCGGTACCGGCTTCGCGCCGTTCCGCGGCGGCCCGATCCAGCACATCCGCGCCACCGGCGCCGACGTCCTGGTAGAAAAGCTCCGGACCCTGCAGGCGCGCTACGGCGACCGCTTCGCGCCGCGCCCGGGCTGGGACAACCCGCTGCTGCGCCAGCCGCCGGCGTAAGCACACCGGCTCCGCCCGACCGGGGCGCGCGCGCCGGCCGGGCCGATCCAGCTTGCCGGCCCCGTTGCACCCCACGACCACGCCGGCCACACGAGGCACATCAGCGCCTTATTTGCGCACAAGGGCGGGTCGGCAGACAGCCTCTACAGTGGCCGCACCCGCGCGCGCCGGCGGGCCGCCATGGTGCAGTCGACTGCAGCGTGGGTCCGCGGAGGTGCGCCTGGGCCGAGGGCCCTGTCTGCGGGCCAACCTTCATGACGCGGGGCGTGCGCAAGGGTGGCCGCATGCGGGGCGAGCGCGCCACTGCACGGGTTCGCAAACTCCCGTCCGCAGTCTTCCATGCAGCCGCGAACCTCCGCAGAGCCCGACCGGTTCCGCTGCCCGCCTACTCGATCCCCGCCTCGTCCAGCATCCGCCGCAGGAACGCGACCTGGGCATCGCGTCGGTCCGGGCCGTCATAGCGGCGCACGATCCACCACTGCCGGGCACCGGTCGATGCGCCGGGCTCGAGGGTGACGAAGGGCGCGTGGACTTCCAGCTCCATGATGCTGGTGTAGCCCGGCTCAGGGCGCCAATCGAGATAGACCTCGACCTGGCCCTGTTCGGGATGGATCCGCTCCAGTGGCTGGTGCTCAAAATGGATCACGAAGGCCTGCCCCCCGCTGAAGCCGGCCATCCACCCGGCCCGCGGCTGGATGAAGACCTTGCCGCGCCGACCGATCTTGCCGGCGCCCGGTGGCACCAGCTCCAGCGAGAACAGCCCATCGTCGGCCCGGGTGACCAGCCCGTCGTAACCGTCCTCGACATCCGAGCGCACGCGCACGCCCGTGCCGTCGACGGCCACCGGCACGTACACGCGGGTGTGCGGCGGCACCCGCGAGTTGAACCAGATGTCGCGCGATACCGGCTCCTTGCGGATGTTGCGCATCTCCACCACGTGCTCGAGCCCGGCGCGGTCGGCGGCGAGGTTGAAGGCCTGCTGCATCTGCACGCCGCTCACCGGGCTGGCCGCGCCTTCCAGCAGCAGCCGTGTCTCCCCCTGCTCCAGCACCCGGGTGGCGGCGTGTGCCAGCCACGGGTCCGGCGGCCAGATCGCCGCGGCCTTGGCCCGGGCCGGGTTCAGGGTCTGCGCGGTCCACCACTGCGACTGCGGGCCGACCCAGACCTCATGCCCGAAATAGGGAATGTTGTCCCCTTTCGCGTCGACCGCCGGGTCGGGCTGGCTGTCCACCGCAGGGCCCGCCAGCAGCAGGTTCGGTGCGCCAGGCAGCGACAGGTGCAGCATGCGTCCGCCCAGCCGTGGAGAAACCTCGACCACCAGGGCCGGGCTTTGCAGCTGCACGCGCTGCGGCGAAACAGGCTCTGCGGCGGCGCTGGCGCCTGCGCACAGCCCGGCCAGCACGAGCACCACCGAACGCACCCGATCCATCACGCTTCCCTCTCCTCATGGGGTTGCCTGGCAAACCTGCGCGCGCGCTCGTCCCACCGGAAGTGCTGGCCTTCGTCGTCGCAGGCCACGCAGGTGTGGATGCGGAATCCGCCATCGCCCGGCGTGACCCGCAGGTGCAGCAGCGCCGCGTCGCCGGCGGTCAGCGTTTCCACCTGGACGATCTCGCCCGCCCCGCCCGCCGCGGCCGGATCCAGCACCGCCAGGAAGGTGCGGCGCTGGCCGTCGCACTGGCGGTACACGCCGAGGAACAGCTGCAGATGGCGGCCGCTGCCGAAATCACCGGACATGGCGAAGGCGCCTGCGTCGGCCCCGGCGTAGCCCAGCGGCCACTCCGCGGTGTCGCGCAGTGCCGCAGGGAAAGCATCGGCGGTGAGTTCATCGGCCGCGCACCAGGCGGGGTCGAAGCGCGACAGTGGCATCCCGCGCAGCGACGTACCGCCGGGCTCCAGCGTCGTGCGCATGGTCCAGGCCGATCCATCCGGATGCGGCGCCACCGTCACCTGCAATGCGGCCTGGGCGCTGCCTGCGAGGGCCAGCAGGGTTGCCATGGCGATCCAGTGGCGCATCCGCAACACTCCTGCCCGGCGCAGCGGGTCACATGGTGTGGGTGGGCTTGTCCGCGTTGAGCGTGCCGGCCAGCAGGGTCTCGATGCGGTTCTTGATCGCCTCGCCATCGGTCCCTTCCGGGAACTGCACGCCGATGCCGGCGGTGCGGTTGCCCTGCGCGCCGGCCGGGGTGACCCACACCACCTTGCCGGCGATCGGCAGGCGGTCGCTGGAATCGGGCAGGGTCAGCAGCAGGAACACCTCGTCGCCGAGGAAATAGCGCTTGGGCGTGGGCACGAAGATGCCGCCGTGGCGCACGTAGGGCATGTAGGCGTTGTACAGGCCCGCCTTGTCCTTGACGGCCAGCGACAGGATGCCCTGGCGTCCGCTTGCAGCACTCATCGCATGTCCCCTTTCCTTGCGCCGGCTGCGTCGGCCGGGCCGCGCGACACGTCGCGCCAACCGATCAGCAGGTCCGCCATCACCAGGTCCGCGCGGACCGTGCTGCGCAACAGGTCGCGGGCGCGGTTGGCGGTGTCGAACCAGGCCGCCAGCTTGTTCAATCGGGCCGGATCGGTCAAGCCGGACGCGGCTTCGGCCACGGCATGCTCGGCGGCATGGCGCAGGCGCTCGTCCGCGCGCTCGTCGCCCCAGCGCTGGGCCACCTCCAGCGGGTCGGCGCGATGGGCGGCAACGGCCGCCAGGTCGGCGGCCACGTCACGGCGCAGCGC
>JAEWAG010000412.1 GCA_023391775.1 Pseudomonadota bacterium
CACGCACACGGTGCCGGCCTCAGGCCGCGCGTCGTGCCTGGCGCAGGCGCACGGCCTGCACCCAGCGGGCGGCAACCGCCGGCGAGGTGATGCATACCGCCTCGTCGGTCACCGTGGTCACCGCGCGCTCCAGCAGCTGGATGTCGGCCTCGTGCTGGCGGGCCACGTGCGGGTCCTCGAAGAACACCGCGCGCTGGCAGCGCCGCTCCAGCACCAGGTCGGCGATCTGCGCGTCGCCGCCCATCGGCCCGCTGAGGAAGCGGTGCACCCACGGCGTGTCCTGCGGCCAGCCGCGGCTCCAGGCCATCTCGTTGAGGCGCTGGCCGGTGGTGCCGGTGGCCACGCGCCGGGCGAAGCGCGACAGCACGTCGTAATGCTCGGAGGCGAAGGCCAGCATCTGCGGCTTCATCGCGTCATGCGCGATCATCGCCAGGGTCTGCGACTCGAAGTCGTGGAAGCGGTCGGCGCCCGGGTCCGGCGCCAGGCCGGCATGGATGCGCTCGTTCTCGACCCAGTCGCGCGCGCTGGCCACGGTGGAGATGAACGGCTTGCCGTGGATCACGCACTGGCGCTTGAGCGCGATGGCCTCGGGGAAGATCGAGGACGGATCGACCGGGTCGATCAGGTAGACCGCGCCATCCAGGGTGCGCGCGTCGCCCTCCATGCCCACGACCTCGGCCACCAGCTTCATCAGCCCGCCGTCACGGCCGTAGGGATAGCGGCGCAGGCCGCTGTAGCCGGCAAGCATGCCGGCGGCGGCGATCGCGTCATGGGTGCGGCCCACCGCATGCAGCTCCAGCCCAAGCTCGCGGATGCCCTGGCCGCTGGCGCGCAGCCAGCGGAACAGCGCGGCGTCCTCGGTGGCGTGGTGCAGGCGGTTGGCGGCAAGGCCCAGGCGCATCGCATTCTCCGGCAGGTGGAAATCCTCCGGAGTCTAAGTCCTCGCCCCGTCCTGCGGTAACGCCTGCGGATGGTGTACCGGCTCAGCGCGGTCGCAGCACCACGCGCACGACCACGCCGGCTACCAGGCCCCAGAACGCGGCACCGATGCCCAGCAGCGACAGGCCCGAGGCGGTGACCAGGAAAGTCACCAGCGCCGCCTCGCGTTCGTCAGCGTCCTGCAGCGCGCTGGCCAGGCTGTTGCCCAGGGTGCCGACCAGGGCGATGCCAGCGATGGCCAGCACGAGCGCCTGTGGAAAGGCCGCCAGCAGCGCCGCCACGGTCGCGCCGAACAGGCCGATCAGCAGGTAGAAAATGCCCGCCCATACCGCCGCCATGTAACGCCGCGCCGGATCAGGGTGCGCCTCCGGACCCATGCAGATCGCGGCGGTGATCGCCGCCAGGTTCAGCGCGAACGCGCCGAACGGCGCCAGCAGCACCGTCGCCAGGCCGGTCCAGCCCACGGCCGGCGACACCGGCACCGGATAGCCGGAGGCGCGGATCACCGCCACGCCCGGCACGTTCTGCGAGGCCATGGTCACCACGAACAGCGGCAGGGCCACGCCCAGCAGCGCGGCCAGGCTCGGCCGCGGCGTGACCCATTCCGGGCGCGCCAGATCGAGCCGCAGCTGGCCGAGGTCCAGTTGCGCGGTGGCCGCCGCTACCGCGATGCCGGCCAGCAGGGCGAGGATGATCGCGTAGCGCGGCCACAGGCGGCGGGCCAGCAGCCATGCGCCGAGCATCGACAGCACCAGCAGCGGCTGCACCTGGATCGCGGCGAAGGCGTCGATGCAGAACCGCAGCAGCACGCCGGCCAGCATGCCCGCCGCCAGCGGCAGTGGAATCCGGCCGAGCAGCCGCTCGAACACGCCGGAGAATCCGGCCACCGCGACCAGTACGCCGCTGAGCAGGAAGCCGGCCACCGCTTCTTCCATCGGCACGCCCGCGGCGCTGGTGACCAGCACCGCCGCATCGGGCGTGGACCAGGCGGTGACCACCGGCATCTTCCAGCGCAGCGACAGGCCGATGCAGGTCGCGCCCATGCCCAGGCCCAGTGCCCACATCCATGAAGCGGTCTGCGCCGGCGTCGCGCCCATCGCCTGCGCGGCCTGGAACACGATCGCCACCGAACTGGCGAAGCCGACCAGCACGGTCACCAGGCCGGCGGCGACCGCCGACACGGACTGGTCGCGCCAGGCTGGCAGGAGGGGCGGGGTACTCATCGCCGCATTGTCGCCGGTCGGCGGCCCCGCCGGCGGGCCGGGAGACTGGCGCGCCACCACCGGCTGGCACGATAACGCCGGCTTACACAGGGGATGCATGCGCCCGGAGCCGGCGGCCGCGGCCGCGCATCACCGGCCTTCGATGCCGGCCAGCTCCAGCACCCACCGAGGCACTTCGGGCACACCGGCGAAGGCGTCACCGCGTCCTTCGCCCAGCGCCCAGCGATGCAGCCAGCTGATCCCGCCCGGCTCCTGGTAGCCGCCTTCGCCGCCGGCGTAGGCCGGGTCCTGCATGGCCTCGTCCAGGGTCACCACGCGGTAGCCACGCGCCTGGACCGCGGCCACCAGGTCGGCATAGGCGGCGGCGTTGAGCTCGTTGGCATGCAGCAGCCAGACCTGCGGCAGGGCGTAGCCGAGCAGATCGCGCGACAGGCGCTCGTAGTAGTCGACCGTGTCCAGCATGTACGGCACGTACCCGCGCTCGAGCCGCCTCAGCACGGCGTCGCGGTCCTCGACCTGCACGGCGCCATCCAGCACCCGCGCATAGGCGAAGGCCCAGATCCACTCGCTGTTGTCGACGGTGACCGGCGCGACCTCGTAGCCGAGCCGGTCCATGCACGCGGCCAGCACCTCGCGGTCGGCCGCATCGCGCCCGGCGTCGAGGTAGGGATGGCGGAACCAGCGCGGCTGCTGCCCGTATCCGGCCAGCAGCGGACGCAGCACCTGCTCGCCACGTTCGATCTCCGCGCAGTAGGCCCGCGCGCCGATGTCGGCGATACGCGGGTGGCTCCAGGTGTGGTTGCCCAGGGTGTGTCCGGCGTCCAGCCAGTCGCGCAGCATGGCGACCCGTTCCGGCGACACCTGGCCGTCCACTTCCAGCTTCTGTTCGTTGACGAAGCCGGTGGCCGGCACGCCCGCGCGGGCCAGCTGCGCCATCAGCGCCTCATGGCGTTGCCGCAGGGTGGCCGCGTCCACCTCGCCGTCGCGCTGCCACGGCAGGTCGTCGATGGTGATGGCGATGCGGCGGTCGATATCGGCCGCGTGCAGCGGAGCGCAGGTGGCCAGCAGGAGGATCGCCAGCCGGCGCAGCAGGGGCAGGGAGGTCATCCCCGCATCCTGCCACGATCACATCGGCGGAAGCGGCCCCACGGCATGTGCCGCGGGGCCACGCTCAGGCCGCGGCCGTCTCGGCCAGCCGCGGCGCGTTCAGCGGCGCCCGCGTGCCGAGCAGCTCGGCGATGGACTGGGCCGCGTCACGGCCCTCGGCCACCGCGGTCACCACCAGGTCGGCACCGCGCACCGCGTCGCCGCCGGCGAA
>JAEWAG010000350.1 GCA_023391775.1 Pseudomonadota bacterium
ATCTCGGAGCGTTCATGGTCTGGAATACACCCGGCAAGGGTGGGGACTCCCCCGACAACAACCGCCGCAATCCCTGGCCCCCGCGTCGCCCCAGTGGCGGCGGTGGTGGCATGGGCGGCGGCTTCGACCGGCTGCGCGACATGTTCGGCGGCGGCAACGGCAGCGGCGTGTTCCGCTGGGTCCTGCTCGGCGCGGGACTGCTGGTGGTACTCAGCAGCTTCCAGCTGATCGGCGAACAGCAGCAGGGCGTGGTCCTGCGCTTCGGCCAGTTCACCCGGGTCATGCAGCCGGGCCCGAACCTGAAGTTCCCGTGGCCGGTGGAGCGGGTGATCAAGGTCAACGCCACCCAGATCAAGACCTTCAGCAACACCGTGCCGGTCCTGACCCGCGACGAGAACATCGTCAACGTGGCCCTGAACGTGCAGTACCGGGTCAGCGACCCGCGCCTGTACCTGTTCGGCTCGCGGGATGCGGACCGGGTGCTGGAGCAGGTCGCGCAGAGCGCGGTCCGCGAACAGGTCGGCCGCGCCACGCTCGACACCGTACTCGGCGCGCGTGGCCCGCTGTCGGTCAGCGCCAGCGAACAGCTGCAGGCGTCGCTGGATGCCTACCGCACCGGCCTGGTGGTCACCGAGCTGAACCTGCAGGACGCGCGTCCGCCGGAGGAGGTCAAGCCGGCCTTCGACGAGGTCAACAGCGCCCAGCAGATCAAGGACCAGCTGATCAGCGAGGCCCGCGCCTACGCGGCGCGGGTCGTGCCCGAAGCCCGGGGCGAGGCGGCCCGCCGCCGCACCGTGGCCGAAGGCTACAAGGAAGCCAAGGTCGCCCAGGCACAGGGTGACATGGCCCGCTTCAGTCTGCTGCGCGACGAGTACCGCAACGCGCCGGAGGTCACCCGCAAGCGCCTGTGGCTGGAGACCGTGCAGGACGTGCTGGCCAACAACCGCAAGGTCGTCGGTGGTGACAGCCGCCAGCTGATCTACGTGCCGATGCCGGCCGCCGGTGGCCAGGCCCCGTCCGGCACGCAGTCGCAGGCACAGTCCCAGGCACCGGCCGGGGAGGCCCTGCTGCCGGTGATCGAAAGCAATCCCGAAAGCCTTCGCGACGGAACCCGTGATGGCACCCGTGGCGGCCGCGAGGAGGTGCGCCGATGAAATATCCCCTCTGGATCGCGCTGGCCGCCGCCAGCCTGCTGGGCCTGATGGGCTCGGTCTACGTCGTGCGTGAGGACCAGGTTGGCCTGGTCCTGAACCTGGGCCGCGTGGCCCGCACCGACATCGGTCCCGGCCTGCACTTCAAGTGGCCGCTGGTGGAGACGGCGCGGGTGTTCGACCGCCGCTTCAGCCTGATCGACTTCTCGCCCGAGCGTTACCTGACCTCCGAGCGCAAGGACGTGGCGGTGGACTTCGTGGCCATCGGCTATATCGACGACGTGCGCGCGTTCTACCGCGCCACCGGCGGCATCGAGAGCTCGGCCGCCGACCGCCTGGCGCCGATCATCAAGGACTCGCTGCGCAACGAGATCAACGCCCGCACCCTGACCCAGCTGGTGTCCGGCGACCGCAGCGAGGTGATCGCCAGGCAGCTTGAGGGCATCAACCGCGGCGCCCAGACCCTGGGCATGCGCATCGTCGATATCCGCCTCAAGCAGATCGACCTGCCGACCGACAGCGACGTGATCAAGCAGGTCTACGACCGCATGCGCGCCGAGCGCAAGCAGGTGGCCAGCGCGCTGCGCGCCGAGGGCGAGGAGCAGGCGCGCACCGTGCGTGCGCAGGCCGACCGCGACCAGGCCGTGATCGTGGCCGAGGCCGAACGCGACGCCCAGCGCCTGCGCGGTGAGGGTGATGCCGAGGCGGCCCGCCTGTATGCGCAGGGTGCGTCGGGCGACCCGGCGTTCTATGCGTTCTACCGCAGCCTGGAGGCCTACCGCCGGTCGTTCGCCGACGGCCAGGGCGTGGTGGTGCTGGACCGCGATGATCCCTTCCTGCAGTACATGAAGAGCGACCGTTGATGTCCGAACTGCTGTCGGCCCTGTGCCTGGTGGCAGTGCTGGAGGGCATGTTCCTGTTCGTCGCGCCGCGGGCGTGGCGGCAGACCATGGAACAGCTGCTGCAGCGGCCCGACCCGGCGCTTCGGCGGTTCGGGCTGGTGGTGCTGGGGCTGGGTCTGGCCGCATTGTGGTTCGTGCGCCAGGGCTGACCGTCGTCCAATCCGGACGTGCAACGCAGGCGCCCCGGGGCGCCTGCGTCGTTTCCGGCGATGCAAGCGACGCCCCGGCATCCGGAGGGGGCACGGGAGCGAAGCCGCCACCGGGGCGCCCGCCCCAGATGCGATCGCGCGGGGGCAGGACCTGCGACCGTGCGATCAGTCACCCCCGCTCCGCGCGACCGTGGCTCCGTCCGGAGCGCACCGGCAGCGGGTCTTTCCGCTGGCAGGTGGCAAGGAAAGTGGGCTTGCGCGACGACGCGTCGAACGTCCCCAACGCCGCGTTCAGTCGTGGCGCGGCCAGTCGATCCGTCCGCGCACCACGCTGACCACCTGTCCGCCCGACCAGACCTCGCCCGCCTCGTCCACATGCATGTCCAGGCGCGCGTCGTACCCGACCTCGCGTCCCTGGCTCACCCGGTAGCGGCCGCCGTCGCCGGGCAGGGCATCACGCAGCGCGAGCCACGCGGCAAGGGTGGCATTGGCCGCGCCGGAGGCGGCGTCCTCGAACATCGCCGGGCCGCCGACGAACGCACGCGCGGCCACCTGGTAGTCGCTCCCGCCGCAGCGGGCGAAGGCGAGCACGCCCATGCTGTCGGTGGCGCGGGCCAGGCCGGCGATTGCATCCCAGTCCGGGCGGGCGTTGCGCAGGCTGGCCT
>JAEWAG010000054.1 GCA_023391775.1 Pseudomonadota bacterium
GTCTGGGGCCGCGCGGATCTGGTGGTCAAGGTCAAGGAGCCGCAGCCGGAGGAATACCCGCTGCTGCGCGCCGGCCAGGTCCTGTTCGCCTATCTGCACCTGGCGCCGGACCGCGCCCAGGCGGAGGCGCTGCTGGCCTCCGGGGTGACCGCCATCGCCTACGAGACGGTGACCGATGGCGCCGGCGGGCTGCCGCTGCTGGCGCCGATGAGCGAGGTGGCCGGGCGCATGGCGATCCAGGCCGGGGCGCACGCGCTGGAAAAGGCCCAGGGTGGCTCGGGCGTGCTGCTGGGCGGCGTGCCCGGCGTGGCGCCGGCGGAAGTGCTGGTGATCGGCGGCGGCACGGTCGGCCTCAATGCCGCGCGCATGGCCATGGGCCGGGGCGCGCGTGTGACCGTGCTCGACCGCTCGCTGGAGCGGCTGCGCCACATCGAGGCGCTGTACGGCGACCGTATCGCCACGCTCTACTCCACCCGTGATTCGATCGACGACCGGCTGCCGCGCAGCGACCTGGTGATCGGCGCGGTACTGGTCCCCGGCGCCGCCGCGCCACGCCTGGTCACCCACGCACAGCTGGCGCTGATGCGTCCCGGCTCGGTGCTGGTGGACGTGGCCATCGACCAGGGCGGCTGCTTCGAGACCAGCCGTCCCACCACGCACCAGGCGCCGACCTACGAGGTGGACGGCATCGTCCACTACTGCGTCACCAACATGCCCGGCGCGGTCGCGCGCACCTCCACCTTCGCCCTGACCAACACCACCCTGCCGGGCGTGCTGGCCCTGGCCGGCAAGGGCGCCGCCCAGGCGCTGGCCGACGACGTGCACCTGCGCAACGGGCTCAACGTGCACGCCGGCCACCTCACCCACCGCGCGGTGGCCGAGGCGCTGTCGATGCCCTTCACCCAGCCGGCCGAAGCACTGGCCGGCTGAGCCCGCCCCGCATTCCCCATGTCCTGCCGGAACCCGCCATGACCCGAGAGCTCCACCACCACATCGCAGGCCAGCCGCGGCCGGGCGAAAGCGGCCGCCAGGGCGACGTGTTCGACCCGGCCACCGGCCAGGTCACGGCGAAGGTGCCGCTGGCCTCCAGTGGCGAGGTGCGCGCCGCGGTGGATGCGGCCCAGGCCGCGTTCCCGGGGTGGGCGGCAACACCACCGCTGCAGCGCGCGCGGGTCATGTTCCGGCTGCGCGCACTGCTGGAACGCGACGCCGACCTGCTGGCGCGCATGATCACCGCCGAGCATGGCAAGACCCTGGCCGACGCCCGCGGCGAGGTCACCCGCGGCATGGAGGTGGTCGAGTTCGCCGCCGGCATCCCGCACCTGCTCAAGGGCGAGTACTCCGCCTCGGTGGGCCGCGACGTGGACAGCTGGAGCGAGCGCATGCCGCTGGGCGTGGTCGCCGGCATCACTCCGTTCAACTTCCCGGTGATGGTGCCGCTGTGGATGGCGCCGGTGGCGCTGGCCTGCGGCAACAGCTTCGTGCTCAAGCCTTCGGAAAAGGTGCCCTCCGCCGCCCTGCACCTGGCCGCGCTGCTGGCCGAGGCCGGGCTGCCGGACGGCGTGTTCAACGTGCTCAACGGCGACCGCGGCACTGTGGAGTCGCTGCTGGACGAGCCGCGGGTGCAGGCCCTGTCCTTCGTGGGATCCACCCCGGTGGCGGCGGCGCTGTACGCGCGCGGCGCCGAGCGCGGCAAACGCGTGCAGGCGCTGGGCGGCGCCAAGAACCATGCGGTGGTGCTGCCGGATGCGGACGTCGAGCTTGCCGCCGATGCGCTGATGGGCGCGGCCTACGGCTCGGCGGGCGAGCGCTGCATGGCGATCTCGGTGGCCGTCTGCATCGGCGATGCGGTGGCCGACGCGCTGGTGCCCGCGCTCACCGCGCGCGTGGAGGCGCTGCGCATCGGCCCCGGCATGGAGGACCCGGACATGGGCCCACTGGTCGATGCCGCGCACCGGGCGCGGGTACGCGCCTGCATCGACGCCGGCGTGGCCGATGGCGCCACCCTGTTGATCGACGGCCGCCGCCATCCCTGCGCCGGCGGTGCCGGCTTCTTCCTCGGCGGCACCCTGTTCGACCACGTGCAACCACGCATGCGCCTCTGGCGCGAGGAGATCTTCGGCCCGGTGCTGTGCGTGGTGCGGGTGCCGGACTTCGACGCCGCGCTGGCGCTGGTGGACAACCACGAATTCGGCAACGGCACCGCGGTGTTCACCCGCAGCGGCGGCGCGGCGCGCGAGTACGCGCGACGCGTGCAGGCCGGGATGGTCGGGATCAACGTCCCGATCCCGGTGCCGATGGCGTTCCACAGCTTCGGCGGCTGGAAGCGCTCGCTGTTCGGTCCCCTGCACATGCACGGCCCGGACGGCGTGCGTTTCTTCACCCGCCTGAAGACGGTGACCGCCCGCTGGCCGGAGGGCGCGGCCGGCACGGAGTTCGTGATGCCGACGATGCGCTGACATCCGGGAGGTGCAGCCCGGGAAGTCTCGGGCATCGCCAGCGCACAGCGGACTGCGGAGCAAGAGCAAGAGCAAGACAGTTTTCGCCAGCGGCTTCGCCGCTTGGGCGAGTTACTTCTTCTTTGCTCGTGCAAAGAAGAAGTAACCAAGAAGAAAGCACGCCCGGTCGCGAACCGGCCGATGAAGCCGGCCGGTCCCCTGCGCTTCTCGCGTCGATTGGGGACGGCCCACAACTCGCTTCGCTCAGACACGTGGGCCTCTACGCCCCCATCGCCGCTGCGATGCCCGGTTCGCTCCAACGGGGTTGGAGAGCCAAAGGCGACAGCAACAGCAACAGCACCGGCACCGGCACCGGCACCGGCACCGGCACCGGCAGCATGTAGCCCGGGTAAGCGAAGCGCACCCGGGGCACAGTCGCGCGTGGCCAGGCCACGGCCGAACTGCTAGCTCCGTCGCCCGGCCAAGCTCTGCCCACCCGCGGACGATTGGGAGCATGCTCATGACACCCGGCTGGTGTGCAGCTACGGCCTGCAGCAGGAACTCATACCCCCGCATTGCTCGCGGCAGAGCGGGATGGTCGCAGCCGTTGCGGTTGCCGTTGCCGTTGCCGTTGCCGTTGCCGTTGCCGTTGCCGGTGCTGTTGCTGTTGCTGTTTCTCTTCCCCTCCCCGTAAAGCGAACCGAGCATCGCAGGCCGGGTGGGAGAAAGGTGGCCCACGTGTCTGAGCGAAGCGAGTTGTGGGCCGCCCCCACCTGGCCGAGAAGCGCAGGGCACCGGCCGGCCTTGCCGGCCGGTTCGCGTGCGGGGCCTGCTTTCTTTTTGGTTACTTTTTCTTTGCAGGAACAAAGAAAAAGTGACTCGCCAAAGCCGCGCAGCGGCGGGCGAAAGCTCTTGCTTTTGCTCGCGGGCTCGCGGCTCGCGGGCTTGCGGCTTGTGACTCGCCGTTTGCGGGTTTGCCAGGACGCGGCCCCTGCTGCGCACTGCCACCCCGCGATGCAAGCTGCACACCCACCCCGCTACACTGCCCCGCCACGCGTCGCGGGAGCCGGCACACCAACCGCGATGCCTTCTCCACGGGAACGGCATGAGCACCAGCGAGGATCCACGCCCGGCACAACTGCGCCGCATGAAGGCCATCGCCGTGGCCATGCTGCTGGCGATGGTGGCCGGCTTCGTCATCAGCCACGTCATGGGCAACCAGGGCATCTGGGCCTGGGTGTCGGCGTTCTGCGAGGCCGCCACGGTCGGCGCACTGGCCGACTGGTTCGCGGTGGTCGCGCTGTTCCGCCATCCACTGGGCCTGCCGATTCCGCATACGGCGATCATCCCGCGCGGCAAGGCGCGCATCGCCGACAGCCTCGCCGCGTTCGTGCGCGACCACTTCCTCGAACCGCAGACCCTGCTCAAGCGGCTGGAGGTCTTCGACCCGGCCGAGCGCCTGGGGCAATGGCTGTCCCGCCCCGAGCAGTCACGCAGGCTGGCGTCGATGGCCCGCGGCTGGGCGCTGCAGGCGCTGGACCTGCTGGACGAACAGGCCGTGCGCGAGCGCATCCGCGAGTTCGTGGTCGCGCGCCTGCATGGCTGGGACGCGGCGGCCACCGCCGGCGACGTGCTCGGCCTGCTGACCGCCGACGGCCGCCACCAGGCGGTGCTGGACGAGGCCCTGCTGCGCCTGGGGCGCTACCTGGACAGCGAGGAGGTCAAACAGCGCGCCTCGGCCATGCTGGTGCGCCATGCGCGCCGCGAATGGCCGAGGCTGGTGGGTACCGTGGACTGGGTCAAGCCGGTGGAGGGCATCGGCGACCGCATGGCCGAGCGCATCGCCCGTGCCCTGCTGGACGAGCTCAACGAGGTGCTGGTGCAGCCGGACCACGCGCTGCGGCAGGACTACGAACAGTGGCTGCAGGCCTACGTGCAGCGCCTGCGCGAGGACCCGGCGCTGGTGGAGAAGGTGGAATCGATCAAGCAGCAGCTCATCGGCCATGCCAGCGTGCAGGAGTACGTCAGCGGACTGTGGGACCACATCCATTCGGCGCTGCGCCGCGACCTGGAGCGCGAGGAAGGCGTGCTGGCCGGGCACCTGGAGCGTTCGCTGGCCGGGCTGGGCCAGGCCCTGGGCCGCGACCCGGAGCTGCGCGAGGCGATCAACCAGCACGTGATGGGCGGGGCGGAGAAGCTGGCGCTGCGGCTGCGCGGCGGGGTCACCGACTACATCGCCCAGACCGTGCGCGGCTGGGACGAGCGCCACCTGGTGCGCGAGCTGGAGCTGGGCGTGGGCCGGGACCTGCAGTACATCCGCTACAACGGCACCCTGGTCGGCGGCCTGATCGGCCTGCTCCTGCACGGGCTGATCGTCCTGCTGGAGTCCTGAGCCCGCCCCGCTCCCGGGCGCTCCCTCAAGCATCCGGTGCCGCGGCCGCTAAGCCGACCCGGGCCTCATGCGGCCCGCCAAACGGGGAGCCACCATGACCACCGCACGACCTTCCGTGCTGCTTTGCGACGATTCGCGCGCCCTGCGCATGCTGGCTGCCAGCCAGCTCGAGGAAGCCGGCTTCCGGGTCGTGGGCGAGGCCGGCAACGGCCACGAAGCCCTCGGCCAGTACCGGGCCCTGAAACCCGACCTGGTCCTGCTGGACCTGGTGATGCCCGAATGCGACGGCCGCCAGGCCCTGGCCGCCATCCTCGCCGAGGACCCGCAGGCGAACGTGGTGATCCTCAGCTCGCTGGGCGCGCAGAGCGACATCGAGCACTGCCTGCGCATGGGCGCCCGCTCGTACCTGCAGAAGCCCATCGACCCGGATGCCATGGAGCGCGTGCTCCGTGAAGTGCTGGCCTGAGCGCCGCACATCCCTTCGTATCGCGGAGCAACACCACATGGCAGTCAAATTCCTGGGCCAGTTCCTGCTGGAACGCGGCCTGATCACCCCGCCGCAGCTGCTCGCGGCCACCGAGGCACAACGCGCCTCCAACCCGCTGCTGGGCGAGCTGGCCGTGCGTCAGGGCCTGCTGACCGACGCCCAGGCGCGGCGCATCAACGACCGCCAGCGCGCCGAGGACCGTCGCTTCGGCGACATCGCCATGGAGCTGGGCTTGCTGGACGAGCCGGAGATCGCGGCACTGCTGGCCGCGCAGAAGTCCGGCCGCAAACTGTTCGGCCAGGTCCTGCTCGAACAGGGCGTGATCGACTCCGAAACGCTCGAAGCCGCGCTGGCCGAGCACCGCGCCGACCAGGAAGCCGGCAGCCAGGCGCTGTCCAGCGCCCTGGCCGGCCATCCGCTGGGCGAGCTGGCCCACGCCGCGGCCGAGCTGTGCGCGCGGCTGTTCCCGCGCATGCTCGGTGCGCAGTGCCAGCC
>JAEWAG010000068.1 GCA_023391775.1 Pseudomonadota bacterium
CGGCACGCACGGCCGCCGGGCTGGTGAACAGCACCGCCGCGCAGTCCAGCGCGGCGTCAAGGGCCAGCAGGGCGGAGTCGTCGCCACGCAGCTGGATCTCCCACGGCGACAGCGCCAGCAGGTGGCCACCCTGGCGCGCGGCAGCGCGGCGCATGCCGTCGTGGCCGCCGCGGGGACGCAGGGACACGAGGGTCCAGGCCGGCGGGGAGTGCTGGGACATTCGGGCATTATGCGTGCTCCGCGCGGCCCGCCGCGCTCCCGACAGCCAGCACCGGATGACTGCAGCAAGCCCCACGGACCCTTCCACCGCAGCGGTACAGGCATTGCTGGACGCGATCCCGCAGGCCCGCGCCATGCAGATCCGCATCGCCGCCGCCCGGGACGGCCGCCTGCACCTGCACGCCCCGCTGGCACCCAACGTCAACGACAAGGGCTCGGCCTTCGGCGGCAGCCTGGTGTCGCTGATGACCCTGGCCGGGTGGGGCCTGGCGACCTGGCAGCTGGCCCGCGCCGGGATCAGCGCCGACGTCTACGTGGCCGACAGCAGCGTGCGCTACCTGGCGCCGCTGTACGACGCGCTGGAAGCGGAGGCCTGGCTGGAGGAGGGCGACTGGGAGACCTTCATCTCCACCTTCCGCCAGCGCGGCCGCGCGCGCTGCCGGATCGCCGCGCGCATCACCCTGCCCGGTGGCGGCGAGGCCACCGTGCTCAGCGCCCGCTTCGTGGCCAAGGGGCCGCCGCGACCCGATGCGGGCGGCTGATAGCATGCGCGCACGTTCCGCCGGAGCCTGAGCAATGCGCCTGCCCGTGATCCTGCTGCTGGTCCTGACCGGCCTGCTGGCGTCGCTGCCGGCCGCGGCCCAGGGCAAGCGCCAGTCGGCCCGCCTGGAGCAGGCCCAGTCGGCCTTCGCCGCCGCCGTGCGCTGGAGCGACTACGAGGACGCCCTGAAGCTGGTCGACCCGGCCTGGCTGCAGGCGCATCCGATGGATGGCGTGCGCATCGAGCGCTACCGCCAGCTGCAGGTGACCAGCTACCGCGAGGGCGGCAGCGCCGTCATGCCTGATGGCACCGTGGTGCGCGAGGTCGAGGTCGGCGCGGTCAACCGGCACACCCAGGCCGAGCGCGTGGTGCGCTGGCGCGAACGCTGGCGCTGGGACCCGGAGGCAGGCCGCTGGTGGCAGGCTTCCGGGCTGCCGGACTTCTGGGACGGACAGTAGCCGGGCGTGGGCGCCGCCGGGGCTTGTGCGACAATCGCCGCCCCATCCCGTCCGTACCAGAAGAACGCGCGCCGTGAATTTCGAGACCCTGATGGCCTTTGCCGGCCGCCACCCGATGCTGTCGCTGGCGCTGGCCGGTCTGACCGTGGCGATCATCTTCACCGAGATCAAGCGGCTGACCCGCGGCTACAAGAGCCTCAAGCCGGCCGAGCTGCCGCTGGTGGCCAATCAGCCCGGCGCGGTGGTGGTGGACCTGTCGGCGATCGCCGATTTCGAGAAGGGTCACATCGCCGGCAGCCGCAACGTCATTCCCAGCCAGTTCGATCCGGCCGGCAAGCTGCTGTCCGGCGCGCGCCAGTCGCCGGTGGTGGTGGTGTGCCGCAACGGCATGGCCTCGGCCGATGCGGCCGCCAAGCTGAAGAAGGCCGGCTTCGAGCAGGTCCACTGGCTGGACGGCGGCATCGCCGCCTGGCAGGCCGCCGGCCTGCCGTTGGGCAAGGGCCGCTGACCGGCGCGCCGCGCCGGCCGCCCGTGCAATAATCCCGAGTTCGTTCCCGGCCGGTTCAGACACGGCCTCTATCCGCGATTCCTGGAGTCAGAAATGTCCGACGAAACCACCAACGGCGCTGCCGCTGCCGCCAACCCGCAGGAAGCCGCTGGCCCGGCCTTCACCGTCGAGAAGATCTACGTCAAGGACGTTTCCTTCGAGTCGCCCAATTCGCCGGCCGTCTTCGGCGAGGCCGGCCAGCCGGACCTGCAGCTGAACCTCAACCAGCGCGTGCAGCGCCTGAACGAAAACGCCTTCGAGGTCTCCCTGCGCGTCACCCTGACCTGCAAGGTCGGCGAGAAGACCGCCTACGTGGCAGAGGTCGACCAGGCCGGCGTGTTCGGCATCGCCGGCCTGCCGCCGCAGGGCGTGGACGTGCTGCTCGGCACCCAGTGCCCGAACATCCTGTTCCCGTACGTGCGCCAGATCGTCGGCGAGCTGGTCCAGGCCGGTGGCTTCCCGCCGTTCCTGCTGCAGCCGATCAACTTCGACGCCCTGTACGCCGAGACCCTGCGCCAGCGCCAGGCGCAGCAGGCCGAAGGCAACACCGACATCGCCTCGGCCGAGCCGGCCGGCAACGCCTGATCCAGGCGCTGGCGTTCCGATGACTGTCGAAACCGGCAGCAACAGGCTGGCAGTCCTCGGCGCCGGCTCGTGGGGCACGGCCCTGGCGACGCTGACCGCGCGCAACGGCCTGGCCACCACGCTGTGGGGCCGGGACGCGGCGGTGGTCGAGGCGATCGACAGCCGCCACGAGAACCCGCGTTACCTCCCCGGCATTCCGCTGCCGGGGAGCCTGCGTGCCACCACCGACCTGGCCGCCGCCGTTGCCGGCTGCGACTGGGTGCTGGTGGTGGTGCCTTCGCACGCCTTCACCGAGACCCTGCACGCGCTCAAGCCGCTGCTGCCGGCCGGTGCCGGCGTGGCGTGGGCGACCAAGGGCTTCGAGCCAGGTTCGGGCCGCTTCCTGCACGAGGTTGCCGCCGACGTCCTGGGCGCGTCGGTCCCGCTGGCCGTGGTCACCGGGCCGTCCTTCGCCAAGGAAGTCACCCTGGGCCTGCCCACGGCGGTGACCGTGCATGGCGAGGACGCCGCATTTACCCGCCAGGTCGCCTCGGGCCTGCATGGCCCGGCCTTCCGCGCCTACACCGGCGACGACATGGTCGGCGCCGAGCTGGGTGGTGCGATGAAGAACGTACTGGCCGTGGCCACCGGCGTGGCCGATGGCATGGAGCTGGGCCTCAACGCCCGCGCCGGCCTGAGCACCCGCGGCCTCACCGAGATGCTGCGCCTGGCCGCGGCCATCGGCGCCCGTCCGGAAACCCTGATGGGCCTGGCTGGCCTTGGCGACCTGGTGCTGACCTGCACCGGCGACCTGTCACGCAACCGCCGCCTGGGCCTGGCCCTGGGGCGCGGCAAGCAGCTGGACGAGGCGGTGCGCGAGATCGGCCAGGTGGTCGAGTCGGTGCAGACCGCCAACGAGGTCATGCGCCTGGCCGGACGCCACGGCGTGGAACTGCCGATTTCGGCCGGCGTGCACGCGGTGCTGCATGGCGAGCTGACCCCGCGCCAGGGGCTGGAACAGCTGCTGGCCCGCGAGCAGAAGCCCGAGTACCCGGAAACCCTGTTCCGCTGAGGGCCTGGCGGCGCCTGCGACTCCCGCCTGCACGTCAGCAGGCGCTATCGACTCCGCATAAAGAAAGAGCCCGGCACGAGGCCGGGCTCCGGGTGCTGGCGTGGGGGAGGGGAGCACGCCAGCGCCGCATTGCAGGACCGGTCGGGGGAGAGAGAGACCTCCCGGCCCTGCGCGGACCTTCAGCGCATCACCAGGTGAAGCGCGGACCGATGAACCACTGGGTGTCGCCGTCGACGAACTTCACGTCGCCGCTCACGCCCCAGTTCTGGTTGATCCTGGCCAGGGCGCCCACGCGGCCGTAGAACTCGCCGTCGTACTCGTCGCCGTCCTCGTAACCGGCCATCGCATAGCCCTCGAAGTTCGGGTGCAGCGAACCGCGCACGCCGACCTCGGCGCTCCAGCCGTCGTAATCGAAGCCACGGCCGGCGTCGAACTTCTCGTAGGCGACGCGGGTGACCAGGTCGGCGCGCGGGGCGATCTCGCGGTTGTAGCCGACGCCGAAGCGGTACTGGTCGAAGTCGATCGAGCTGTCCTCGATCTCCTGGTTGCTGTAGCCACCGAACAGGTGGAAGTTCGGGGCGATGGCCACCGAGCCGTCCAGGCCGAAACCGTCGGCATCGGCGCCGTCGGTGTTGGTGGCGGCGTAGCCACCCTGGACGTAGTTGTACGACACACCTTCAGCGGCGCTGGCAGCGAACGGCAGGGTGGCGACCAGGGCCAGGGCAAGCAGGGAATTCTTCTTCTTCATCGCGGACTCTCTTGTCTCGTCGTTGTTATGTGCCGGCGCTGTCATCGCCAGGCAGGGCGCATTATTCGCCCCCTGGCGCAACATGACCTGAATATAGAACTGACCAGTACATAAATTTCCGGTCGCGCCCGGGAACTCCCGCCAGGTACGCGTGTCGCGGCGCCGTCTGCCTCACCCAGCGCAGTGGCCGGTTCCGGCGCAGCGCTCCACCGGGGCAATGGCGTTGGTCCCCATGTGCAGCAGGGTGGCCGGCACCAGGGAGCGGGTCTCGAGCACCATTGCGCCCAGCAGCAGGCCGGTGACGGTAAAGACCAGCAGGGAGAGCGGGTCGTACCGGCCATGCAGGGCGACCCACATGTCAGTGAAGGCCACGCATCCGGCCAGCAGGCCGAAGCGCCGCGAGATGCCGTGCAGCATCACCCGGCGGAACAGGTATTCCTCCACCACCGGCCCGACCACGACCACCAGCACCACCAGCTGCAGCAGGTGCCAGCTGGCCAGCGCCTCATCCAGGGCCCCGGTCCGGGCTCGGGTAAATGGGCGGCCAGCCAGGGCTCGAACGCCACCAGCAGCACATAGGCCAGGATGAGCGCCGCGCCCTGCAGGCGCAGGCGCGGGCGGCGGACCGGGGACTCCAGCGACAACCAGGCCGACCAGAACAAGGCCAGCCCGGACATGCCGGCGAATACGACCAGGGCGAACACGAACTCCAGGGTGCTGATCTCCAGATGCCGGGTCTTGCATGACACGCAGGCCCGGTTTCACGAGTCTCCCGTTCAGTACGTGGGCCAGCGCCCGCCGTGGATGTCGTCCCCAGTCACCCTTCCAGACGCTTCGGCCCGGCGGACCGCAGCCGGGGTGCCGCGTCCTGCAAGACATCGCGGCTGTTGGCGGCGCACGCAGGTCGAGCCTGTCGCCGCCACCGATATCGCTGCAGCCCTGTCGACTGGATAGTGAGCGCGCGGATTTCCAGGCGTCCTTCCATGGATTACGCAGAGCCTCTGTGCCGGGATCCGGGATGTCCCGGATGCTTCCCGGTTGCAGAGGCCGCGGGATGCATGGATGCACCGCGGCCGCTGGGCATGGGGAAGGGTCACGCCCGTTGCCTGGCGCTCCAGTCGGCGGAAGCACGATTGCATGGTCGGGTTTTCCCGACGCGGTGTATGACGCGGGAGGTGCCCTGCAGCCGGCGACGCCTGATCCCGGCAGGAATCACGCCTGCTCCCGTCGTTCGCGGTAGCACACGCGGGCCGCGCTGCCGGGCTTACTGGCCGCCGGCGAAGCCGTGCTGGCGCCAGGCCTCGAACACCACCACGGCCACCGCATTGGACAGGTTGAGGCTGCGGTTGCCCGGACGCATCGGCAGGCGCAGGCGCTGGTCCGGCGGCATGCCGTCGAGCACCGCATCGGGCAGGCCGCGGGTCTCGCAGCCGAACAGGAAGGCGTCGCCGTCGGCGTAGGCCGGCTGGTCGTGGCGGACCTGGCCGCGGGTGCTGAGGGCGAACAGACGCCGGGGCCGGATGCGCTCCAGTGCGGTGTCCAGGTCCGGATGGACCTGCAGCGTGGCGTACTCGTGGTAGTCCAGGCCGGCGCGGCGCAGCTGCCGGTCTTCCAGGCTGAAGCCGAGCGGCTCGATCAGGTGCAGGCGCGCGCCGGTGTTGGCGCAGAGCCGGATCACGTTGCCCGTGTTGGGCGGGATCTCGGGCTGGTAGAGCAGGACGTCGAAAACGGGATCTGGCATCCGCGGATTCTAGGGTGCCGGCGGACGGGGCGCTTGCGCCGTGACTGGCGC
>JAEWAG010000111.1 GCA_023391775.1 Pseudomonadota bacterium
AACCCCCCCTCCAGCCACCGATGCGGGTAGTGCGAAGTGTTCCAGGGCGAGACCGCCATCACAGTGGACGACAAGGGACGGGTGGCCATTCCCACGGCCTACCGTGACCTGGTCGCGCGCGAGTGCGGCAACCGCCTGGTGATCACCTACAACCCGTTCGAGGCCGGCTCGCTGTACCTGTATCCGCAGGCGGAATGGGAGCGGGTACGCGACTCGGTCAACAAGCTGCCCAGCACCCGCGCCGCGCACCGCCAGTTGCAGCTGAAGCTGGTCGGCGCTGCCTGCCCGGTGGAGCTGGACGGCAACGGCCGCATTTCCATCCCCGCCAGCCACCGCAGCGCGGTCGGCATCGAGAAGAAGGCGGTGCTGCTGGGCATGGGCGACAAGTTCGAACTGTGGAGCGAGCAGGCGCATCACGCCCAGATCCGCCGGACCCTGTCCGACGAGGATCTGAGCGAGCACATGCTCGACCTGAGGTTGTGATGGCGGGGGACCGGATGCGGACCACGCAGCCCGGCCTCCCCGCGGACCCGTCGGCGCCGGCGGCGCACCTGCCGGTGCTGTTCGCAGAGGTCATGGAGCGGCTGCGCGTGGTGCCGGAAGGGCGCTACCTGGATGGCACCTTTGGCCGTGGTGGCCATGCGCGCGGCGTGCTGGAACGACTCGGCCCCGGAGGCCGCCTGCTGCTGATGGACAAGGACCCCGAAGCCATCGCCGAAGCCGAGGCCCGTTTCGCGGCCGATCCGCGCGTGGCGATCCGCCGCGGCAGCTTCACCGGCATGGCGCACTGGGACGAGGCGCGCGAACTGGACGGCATCCTGCTCGACCTCGGCGTGTCCTCGCCGCAGCTGGACGTGGCCGAGCGCGGCTTCTCCTTCGGCAAGGATGGCCCGCTGGACATGCGCATGGATCCGGACTCGGGCGAGAGCGCCGCGCAGTGGCTGGCGCGCGCCGACGAGCGCGAGATCGCCGACGTGCTGTGGACCTATGGCGAAGAGAAGGCCAGCCGGCGCATCGCCCGGGCCATCGTCGCAAGCCGCGTGCAGCAGCCGCTCACCCGCACCGCGCAGCTGGCCAGCCTGATCGGCAGCGTGGTGCCGCGCGGCAAGGACCGCAGCAATCCGGCCACGCGCAGCTTCCAGGCCATCCGCATCCACATCAACCGCGAGCTGGCGGACCTGGAGGCCGGGCTGGACGCCGCGCTGGCCGCGCTGCGCCCGGGCGGCCGCCTGGCGGTGATCAGCTTCCATTCGCTGGAAGACCGCATGGTCAAGCAGTTCATCGCGCGCCATGCCAAGGCCCCGCCGGCCAACCGCCGGCTGCCGGAGGCCGAGGTGTTCGTGCCGGTGCTGGCCGCGCTGGGCGGCGCGATCCGCGCCGGCGAGCACGAGCTGGAAGCCAACGTGCGTGCGCGCAGCGCGGTGCTGCGCGTGGCTGAAAAGCTGGACGGGCAGGGGAGGCGCGCCGCATGAGCCGCTTCCTCGCCGCCGTTCTGCTGCTGGCCGTGGTCGGCACCGCCATCGCCGTGGTCTACGAGCGCTACCGGCACCGCCAGCTGTTCGTGGAGCTGACCCGCCTGGAGCGCGAGCGCGACGAGCTCAACATCGAGTTCGGCCGCCTGCAGCTGGAGCAGGCCACCTGGGCCCAGGCCAACCGCATCGACCAGGTCGCGCGCGAGCGCCTGGGCATGCGGTTCCCCGAGGCCGACGAAATCGTGGTGGTGCGCCCGTGAACGAGCGCCGCGCCCCCCGCAACCGCAACCGCGCAAGCTTCAGCCTGCGCGGCCGGATGATGCTGGGCGGCGTCGGCCTGGCGCTGTGCTCGGAGGCGCTGGTCGGCCGCGCCGCGTGGGTGCAGCTGGTCGACGCGGACTTCTACCAGCGCCAGGGCGAGGCGCGCTTCCTGCGCGAGATCCCTATCCCGACCTCGCGCGGCATGATCACCGACCGCAATGGCGAGCCGGTCGCGGTCTCCACGCCGGTGGAATCGATCTGGGCCAACCCGCAGGAGCTGCTGCGCTATCCGGACCGCCTGCCGGAACTGGCCCAGGCCCTGGGCACGCCGCTGGACCAGCTGACCACGCGCCTGTCGCAGCGCGCGGACAAGGAGTTCGTCTACCTCAAGCGCCGCATCAACCCGGACCAGGCCAAGGCGATCCTGGCGCACGAGGTGCCGGGCGTGTTCTCGCAGCGCGAGTTCCGCCGCTTCTACCCCCAGGGCGAGGCGATGGCGCACGTGCTGGGTTTCACCAACATCGACGACCGCGGCCAGGAGGGCCTGGAGCTGGCGTTCGACGAGTGGCTGCGCGGCAAGCCCGGCGCCAAGCGGGTGATCCGCGACCGCCATGGCCGCATCGTCGAGAACATCGACCTGGTGCGCGCGGCCGAGCCGGGCAAGGACCTGGTGCTGAGCATCGACCGTCGCATCCAGTACCTGGCCTACCGCGAGCTGCGCGCGGCGCTGGACGAGCACAAGGCGGCGGCCGGTTCGGTGGTGGTGCTGGACGTGGCCACCGGCGAGGTGCTGGCGATGGTCAACCTGCCCAGCTACAACCCCAACTCGCCCGGCGGGGTCAGCCCGGACACGCGTCGCAACCGCGCGGTCACCGACCTGCTCGAGCCCGGCTCGACGATGAAGCCGATCACCGTCGCCGCGGCGCTGGAGAAGGGCGTGATCACGCCCACGAGCAAGTTCGACACCAACCCCGGCTGGATCCCCAACGGCCGCTTCAAGACCAGCGATTTCCGCAACTACGGCGTGCTCGACACCACCGGGATCATCACCAAGAGCTCCAACGTGGGCTCGTCGATGATCGTGCACAAGCTCGAGGACCGCTATTTCTACGACTTCGTCCGCAGCATGGGCTATGGCCGCAGCACCGGGAGCGGCTTCCCGGGCGAGGCTGGTGGGCTGCTGGCCGATCCGTCGCGCTGGTCGGGCACCGACAAGCAGGTGATGTCCTACGGCTACAACATGGCGGTCACGCCGATGCAGATCGCGCACAGCTACGCGACCTTCGGCAACCAGGGCCGCGCGGTGCAGCCGACCTTCGTCAAGGGCCACATCGGCGAGACCCGCCAGGTGATGTCGCCGGAGGTGGCCGACCAGGTCATGCGGATGATGCAGACGGTCACCGAACCCGGCGGCACCGGTACCCGCGCGGCCATCCTCGGCTACCACGTGGCGGCCAAGTCCGGAACCGCGCGCAAGGCCTCCGGTGGCAGCTACGCGCGCCG
Organism: Pseudomonadota bacterium; assembly: GCA_023391775.1. GTDB lineage: Bacteria > Pseudomonadota > Gammaproteobacteria > Xanthomonadales > Xanthomonadaceae > Pseudoxanthomonas. Next base: position 3,237 of record JAEWAG010000111.1, read on the forward strand.
TTACCTGGCCTTCTTCGCCGGCGTGGTGCCGGTGGAGAACCCGCGGTTCGCCACGGTGGTGGTCATTGACGACCCGGATACCTCCAAGGGCGGTTCGACCTATGGCGGCGGCTGGGTCTCGGCGCCCGTGTTCCACCGGATCATGGACGGCGCGCTGCGGCTGATGGATGTGCCGCCGGACGACATCGAGACCTGGCTGGCCGCCCAGGCCAAGGGCGAGGCCAAGCGCCAGGCCGCGGTGCCGCCGCTGCCGGAGGCGATCGAGGATCCGGACGTGATGGATTCGCCCCTGCCACCCCCGATCGCAGCGGGGGGCATGCCATGAGCCGCTCGATGCCGCTCTCGCGCCTGCTGCCCGACGTCGCGCTGCCGCGCGACATCGCGGTTTCCGGGCTGGTGATGGACAGCCGCAAGCTGCGGGCCGGCGATGCCTTCGTCGCCATCGCCGGCTTCGGCACCCACGGCCTGGCCTTCGTCGAGCAGGCCCGCCAGGCCGGCGCCGCGGCGATCCTGTTCGAGCCGCCGGCACCGGACGAGTATCCGGCTCCGGCCGACGCCATCGCCGTGCCGGGCCTGCGTTCGCGCCTGGGTGCCATGGGCGACCTGTTCCACGGCCACCCCTCGCACGCGATGACGATGGTCGGGGTCACCGGCACCAACGGCAAGACCTCGACCGTGCAGCTGCTGGCCCAGGCCTGGCACCTGCGCGGCGTGCAGGGCGGCAGCATCGGCACCCTGGGCGCCGGCCTGCATGGCGCAGTGCGCCCGACCGGCTTCACCACCCCGCTGGTGCTGGAGATGCACGCGCTGCTGGGCGGGCTGCGCGACGCCGGCGCCGAGGCCGTGGCCATGGAGGTCAGCTCGCATGCGCTGGACCAGGGCCGCGTCGACGGCGTGCACTACGACGTGGCGGTGTTCACCAACCTCACCCGCGACCACCTCGACTACCACGGCGACATGGACGCCTACGGCGAGGCCAAGGCGAAGCTGTTCGCGCGCGCCGGCCTCAAGGCCGCGGTGCTCAACCTGGACGACGCCTGGGGCCGCGCCCTGGCCCGGCGCCTGGCGCAGGACGTGCGCCTGG
>JAEWAG010000162.1 GCA_023391775.1 Pseudomonadota bacterium
CCCCCCCCCCCCCCCCCCCGGCCCCCCCCCGCGGGGGGGCCGCCATCGCGAGAGTGACATGACCCCAAGACCACGCCTGGCCCTGTTGTTGGCCGCCCTCCTGATGCTGCCCGGTACGGTGCTGGCCAGCCAGGACTGCCGCAGCCCGGCCGCCGTATGCGAGGCCCGCAGCAGCGGCAGCCTCCCCCTGATCGACCGTGGCACGCCGCTGCCGGTGCTGGTGGACGAGGCCGACTTCACCGCGGTGAAGCTGGCCGCCGACGCCCTGCGCGGCGACCTGGCCGCCGTGGCCGGCCGCCAGGCGCCGGATGCCGCCCAGCCGAAGCTGGCGATCATCGCCGGCACCCTGGGCCGCAGCGCGCGCATCGACCGCATCGTGCGCGAGAAGAACATCGACACCAGCGGCGTGGCCGGCACCTGGGAGGCCTACCTGCTGCAGGTGGTCGAGCGGCCCGAGCCGGGCATCGAGCGTGCCCTGGTGGTGGCCGGCGCCGACCGCCGCGGCACCGCCTTCGGCCTGTACGAGCTGTCGCGCCGGATCGGCGTGTCGCCGTGGACCTGGTGGGCCGACGTGGCGCCGGCGCAGCGCAGCAGCCTGCACATCGCGCCGGGCCGCTTCGTGGACGCACCGAAGGTGCGCTACCGCGGCATCTTCATCAACGACGAGGACCCGGCCCTGGGCGGCTGGAGCAAGGCCACCTTCGGCGGCACCAACCACAGGTTCTACGAGCGCGTGTTCCAGCTGATCATGCGTCACAAGGCCAACTACCTGTGGCCGGCGATGTGGCTGCCGCGCGCGTTCTACGACGACGACCCGAAGAATGCCGAGGTCGCCGACGCCTACGGCGTGGTGATCGGCACCAGCCACCACGAGCCGATGATGCGTGCGCACGACGAGTGGGCGCGCTACGGCAAGGGTCCGTGGGACTACGCCAGCAACAGCCAGGTGCTGCAGGACTTCTGGCGCGGCGGCATGGAGCGGCTGCAGGGCCGCGAGGCGGTGGTCACCCTGGGCATGCGCGGCGACGGCGACGAGCCGATGAGCGAGGAGACCGCCACCGCCCTGCTGGAGAAGATCGTGGCCGACCAGCGCCGGATCATCGGCGAGGTCACCGGCAAGCCGGTCGAGCAGACCCCGCAGGTGTGGGCGCTGTACAAGGAGGTGCAGGACTACTTCGACAAGGGCATGCGCGTCCCGGACGACGTGACCCTGCTGTTCGCGGACGACAACTGGGGCAACATCCGCCGCCTGCCCGACCCGGCCGACAGGCGCCCGGGCGGCTATGGCGTGTACTACCACTTCGACTACGTCGGCGGCCCGCGCAACTACAAGTGGATCAACACCACCCAGATCGAGCGCGCCTGGGAGCAGATGCGCCTGGCCTGGGCGCACGGCGTGGAGCGGCTGTGGGTGGTCAACGTCGGCGACATCAAGCCGCAGGAAATGCCGATCAGCGCCTTCCTCGACCAGGCCTGGGACCCGGACGCGGCCGACCTGGAATGGGTGAAGCAGTACCCGGCGCGCTGGGCGGCCGAGCAGTTCGGCACGGCGCACGCGGCGGAGATAGCCTCGATCATCACCGATTACACCCGCATCAACGCGCGCCGCAAGCCGGAGCTGATCGACGCCGACACCTGGAGCCTGGTGCACGACCGCGAGGCCGAGCGCGTGCTGGCCGAGTGGGATGCACTGGCCGGGCGCACCCGGGCGCTGGCGGCGAAGATCCCCGCGCACCAGCGTGACGCCTGGTACCAGCTGGTCGAGTACCCGGTGCTGGCCAGCGCCAACCTCAACCACCTGCACGTGGCGGTCGCGCGCAACCGGCTGTACGCCGCGCAGGGGCGCGCCTCGGCCAACGCCTGGGCCGACAAGGCCCGCGAACTGTTCGCCCGCGACGCGGAACTGCAGCGCGTGTACGAGCAGGACATCGCCGGCGGCAAGTGGATCCACATGATGAGCCAGCCGCGCATCGGCTACACCCACTGGCAGTCGCCGCCGCGCAACGTGATGCCCTTCCTCGCAAGCGTGGACGCGCCGGAGAAGGGCGTGACCGGCGTGGCCGTGGAAGGCGATCCCACCGGCTGGCCGGCCCGCCTGCGCGCGCCGCGCCTGCCGGAGCTGGACCCGGTGGCCGCGCCGACCCGCGAGGTCGTCGTGTTCAATCGTGGCCAGGCGCCGATCCGGTTCACCGCCACCAGCCGCGCGCCCTGGCTGAAGGTCTCGCCGGCCTCCGGCGAGGTCACCGGCGAGCAGCCGCTGAAGCTGGAAGTCGACTGGGATGCGCTGCCGGAAGGCCGGCACGAGGGCGTGGTCTACATCCGCGGCCAGGACTGGACCGAGGTCTACGTGACCGTGCCGGTGAACAAGCCGCCGGCGCACCGTGGCGCACGCGGTTTCGTCGAAGGCAACGGCGTGGTCGCGATCGAGGCCGAGCACCACAGCCGTGCGGTCGCACCGGCCGGCGGCAGGTGGGAAGTCATCCCCAACCTGGGCCGGACCCTTTCGGCAGTGACCGCCTGGCCGGCCACCGGCGAGCCGCTGGTGCCCGGCGGCGACAGCGCGCGCCTGGAATACCCGGTGGTGATGGACAGCGAGGGCGAGGTCGAGGTGCGCGTGCTGGTGTCGCCGACCCTGGACATCCGCCACCGTGGCGGCCTGCGCTATGCCATTTCCATCGGCGACGAGGCACCGCAACTGGTCAACGTCCGCCTGGACCCGACGCCGGGCGACCGCGACTTCACCGCCTGGGAAGCGGCGGTGACCGACAACGTGCACATCGCCCGCTCGCGCCACCACGTCCGCGCCGGCGCCAACACGGTCAAGCTGTGGCTGGTCGATCCGGGCCTGGTGTTCCAGCGCGTGGAAATCGTGCGCCGGCACACCCCCACCACCCTCGGTCCGGAGGAGAGCGTGCGCCGCTGACCGCGCACGTGACCTCCTGCCCGCACGTCATCACACGGAAGATTCCATGAGCATCACCGGACGCCCGCTCCACCTGCACCAGGACCGCCTGTTCTCCTCCGACCCGGACCAGCCCGCGATCGCGCGCCGCCTGTACGCGCAGGTGGAGGGGCTGCCGATCGTCAGCCCGCACGGGCACACCGATCCGTCCTGGTTCTCCGGCAACGCGAACTTCGCCAACGCCACCGAACTGCTGCTGGTGCCGGACCACTACGTGTTCCGCATGCTCTACAGCCAGGGCATCAGCCTGGATGCGCTGGGCATCCCGCATGCCGACGGCAGCCGCGCGCCGGTGGACCCGCGCGCGGCCTGGCGCCTGCTGGCGGAGAACTTCCACCTGTTCCGCGGCACGCCCTCGTCGATGTGGCTCAACCACGTGTTCCACGAGGTGTTCGGCCTGCGCGTGCGACTGGACGCGGGCACTGCCGATTACTACTACGACACCATTACCGAGAACCTGCAGGGCGACGCCTTCCGTCCGCGCGCCCTGTTCGAGCGTTTCGACATCGAGGTGATCGCCACCACCGAGGGCCCGCTGGATCCGCTGCAGCACCACCAGGCCATCCGCGACAGCGGCTGGGCCGGCAAGGTGGTCACCGCCTACCGCCCCGACGAGGTGGTGGATCCCGAGCACGAGGCATTCGCCGGCGCGCTGGAGCAGTTCGGCGGGATCACCGGCGAGAACGTGTACAGCTGGGACGGCTACCTGCGCGCGCACCGCAACCGCCGCGCCTTCTTCAAGTCCCTGGGCGCGACCTCCACCGACCACGGGCACGAGACCGCGCTCACCGCCGACCTGTCGCGCGCAGAGGCCGAGCGCCTGTTCGCGAAGGTCATCAAGGGCCAGGCCACGCCGCAAGAAGCGGCGCTGTTCCGCGGCCAGGTGCTGACCGAGATGGCCGCCATGAGCCTGGACGACGGGCTGGTGATGCAGCTGCACCCGGGCTGCTACCGTAACCACAACCCGCTGCTGTTCTCCCGCCATGGCCGCAACGTCGGCGCCGACCTGCCGCTGCCGACCGAGTACATCCACGCGCTCAAGCCGCTGCTGGACCGCTTCGGCAACGAGCCGGATCTCCGCCTGATCCTGTTCACCCTGGACGAGAGCACCTACTCGCGCGAGCTGGGCCCGATGGCCGGGCACTACCCCGGCCTGTTCCTGGGCCCGGCGTGGTGGTTCCACGACGCGCCGGAAGGCATGTGGCGCTTCCGCGAGCAGACCCTCAGCACGGCCGGCTTCTACAACACCGTCGGCTTCAACGACGACACCCGTGCGTTCCTGTCCATTCCCGCACGCCACGACGTGGCCCGCCGCATCGACTGCGCAGTGCTGGCGAAACTCGTCGCCGAGCACCGCATGGAAGAGGACGAGGCCGCCGAGGTCGCCGTGGACCTGGCCTACCGCC
>JAEWAG010000206.1 GCA_023391775.1 Pseudomonadota bacterium
AATGCTCGTGCGCTCGGCCTCGGCGATCCGGCGCAGCTGCGCGGACGCCGCCGGACCGCCCGGGTAGACGAACAGGTCCAGCCAGCGTTCCCCGTTGCGGTAGCGAACGGCGACGCCGAAGCGCGCGTCGTCGAAGCGCTCCTCGGACATCGCCTGCCAGCCATCGACCTCCAGCGGATACAGCACCCGGGTCTGCTGCAGCAGCGCCGCAGGCGCCGGAACCGGCGCCGCGCCCTGGGCCAGACCGGTGGCCGCCCCGGCCAGCAGCGTGGCCAGGACCCGCGCCGGCCATCGCCGGAAGCGGGGCTTCACTCGGACGTTTCCTCCGGCAACACCGAGGCGATCGCCGCCGCCAGCATGTCGCCGGTCACCGGCTTGCGCAGGAACCCGTCGAAACCCGCCGCCCGCGCCATCTGTTCGGCCTCGCCATCGGTGCGCGCGGTCACCGCCAGCAGCGGCGAGGCGAAGCCCTGCGCGCGCAGCTGCCGGGCCAGGGCCAGGCCGTTCATGCCGGGGAGGTCAAGGTCCAGCAGGGCCAGGTCGAAGTGGGCCACGGCCACGTCGGCCAGCGCGGCCAGCGCATTGGGCGCGTGCGCCACGCAATGGCCGCGGGCGCGCAGCAGGTTGCACATCACCTCGGCCACGGTGGCGTCGTCCTCGACCAGCAGCAGGTCCAGTGCGCGGCTCGGGCGCGCCGGTGCGTTGGCGGGCCGCGCCTGCGCCTGTGGCGGGGAGGCCGGCGGCACCGGCAGCTCGACCCGGAAGGCGGTGCCATGCCCCGGGACGCTGTCCACCTCGATCCGTCCTCCCATCGCGCTGGCCAGCTCCTGGCAGATCGCAAGGCCCAGGCCGCTGCCGCCGTAGCGGGCGGTCGTGCGTGCCCCGTCCGCCTGTTCAAAGCGGCGGAACAGGCGCGCCTTCTGCTCCTCGCTCAGGCCCGGGCCGGTATCGCGCACCACGAACACCAGCCCGACGGGGGACAGCGGCGCCAGTTCCAGCACCACCTCGCCACGGTCGGTGAACTTGACTGCGTTGCCCAGCAGGTTGAGCAGGATCTGGCGCACGCGCCCGGGATCGCCACGCAGCCCGGCGGGCAGGTCCGGCGCCTCGCGCAGCTTGAAGGACAGGCCGCGCTGCTCGGCCACCGGCGCCATCAGCCCGGTGACCTCGGCCGCCAGCGCGCGCGGGTCGAAGTCCTGCGCGTCCAGCTCCAGCTTGCCGGCCTCGATCCGGGCCAGGTCCAGGGCATCGTTGACCAGGCGCAGCAGGTGCTCGCCGGCGCGGCGGATCGATTCGACGTAGCTGCGCTGGCGCGCATCCAGCGCGGTGCCCAGCAGCAGCTCGCTCATGCCCAGCACGCCGGTCATCGGGGTACGCACCTCATGGCCGAGGGTCGCCAGGAACCGGCTCTTGGCCAGCGAGGCCTGCTCGGCGAGCTCACGCTTGTGCAGGGCCAGCTGCCACTGGTTGCGGGTGCGCAGGCGCCGCCGGTAGACGTACGCGCTGCAGGCCAGGACCAGGGCACCGGCCAGCAGCATCACCAGCCGGGCCCAGCCGCTGCGCCACCACGGCGGCGACACCGCGAAGGACACCTCGTGCACCTGCGACCAGCCACCGTGGCCCAGCGAAGCCTGCAACTGCAGCCGGTAGGCGCCGGGCGGCAACTGCGAGAAGACGCGCTCGCCGGCGCGCATCTCCACCCAGTCGCTGTCGAAACCCAGCAGGCGCGAGCGGTACTGGTGCGAGCCCGGATCGTCGTAGGCCAGCAGGCGGGCGGCCACTTCCAGCTCGTGGTCGCCTGGCTCCAGCTCGAAGCCGCCCGTGGCCGGGAGCTCCGCCCAGGCGTCGTCGCGGCGCACGCGCAGGCTGTCCACGACCAGCCGCGGCGATGCCGGCTGCGGATCCGGCAGGGTGGTGTCCAGCAACAGCAGCGAGCCGTCGCTGGTGGTGGCCACCAGCACGCCGTTCTGGTCGATCGCCAGGGCACGTTCGACGAACTCCTGGCTGGGCAGTCCCTCGCGCACGCCGAACGGACGCACCCGGGCGGGCTGCCCGTCCACCGGCGGGTCGATCCGGTACAGGCCACGGCGCGTGGTCAGCCACAGGCGGCGCTCGCCATCGACGCGCATGCCGGTGGCCTCGGTGGCCGGGATGCCCTCGGCAACGCCCAGGTGCAGTTCCTGCCTCCAGCCGGTGCTGGCGCGACGCCACAGCTCCAGGCCCGACAGGCGCTGCACCCAGAGCCGCTCCGCCCCGTCGAGGACGAAACTGTGGATGGTCGCCCCGTCCGACGGCGGGGTGACGCCCGGCAGCGGCACGAAGGCCCGCGCGACCGCGTCCCAGCGCAGGATCCACGGGCCTTCCGCCACCCAGGGCGTGCCATCGGGGCCGATCCGCACGCTGGCGAAGTCGGCCTCGTCCAGGCCGGGCACCTGGCCGGCCACCAGTTCGTCCAGCACCCGCCCGTCCAGGTCGCGGCGCTGCAGGCCCACCCCGGCGAAGGCCAGCCACAGCGAGCCGTCCGGGGACTCCAGGATCCATTCCAGCGGCCCACGGCCGTTCACCGCGTCCACCGGATCGCTGTTGCGCCAGATGCGCGGGGGCCGATCCTCCGCCAGCCGCACCAGCACGCCGCTGCGTCCCAGCCACAGCTGGCCGCGGCTGTCGTGCAGGCCGCTGCGCACGGTGGCCGGGATGAAACCGCTGGTCGGGGCGATGGTGTCGACGAAGACCGCGCGACCGGTGTCCAGTCGTCCGCCCACGTCGGCGTTGCCGGTCAGCCACACGCCGCCGCCGTTGGCCGGGACCACCACCCGGTAGGCGCCGCCGCTGAACCCGTGGGCCGGGCCGAGCACCGCGGTGCGGCGCCAGTCCGGGCGCAGGTAGCCCAGGCCCTGTGCCGGCAGGCCCACCCACAGGCCGCCATCCTCGTCGTGCAGCAGCGCCTGGATCACGCTGTTGGGACCGGGGATCTCGAAACCGTGGCCCACCGCCACCGGAGCGCCCGCCTGTGGCACATGCCACAGGCCGGAACTGGTAGCCAGCCAGTAGCCGCCTTCGCCGTCGCCGCTCATCGCCGTCACCGCGCGGCGGGCCGTGAAATGCGTCGCCCACGCCGGGGTGTCCCAGCTGCCGTCATCGCGCAGCCGGTGCAGGCCGGCGGGCGTGCCGATCCAGGTCGCATCTCCCTCGCGCCACAGCGCGGTCACCGGCGGGTAGGGCTCGCTACCGGGCAGCGGCAGGCGCTGCACGCGGCTGGCCTTGTCCGCGCAATGGGCCAGGCCATTGAGCGTGCCCACCAGGATGGTCTGGCCCTGCGCGTCCATCGAGATGCCCATGACCGCGCGGTCCAGGATCCCGTCGATCTCCGCGTCGCCGGCGCGCATGCGCTTGATCTGGTCCGCGCCGTCGATCCGGTACAGGCCGCCGCCGAAGGTGCCCAGCCAGACCTCGTCGCCGCGGCCGGTGATGGTGAAGACATCGTCGCTCTCCATCTCCGGATGGCTGCTGGCGCGGAAGTGGCGGAAACCCGTGCGACTGGTGTCCATCACGCTCACGCCGCCGCCTTCGCTGGCCACCCAGATGCGGTTGCGGCCGTCCACGTACAGGGACTGGATCAGGTTGCCCGGCAGCGAGGCCGGATCCTCCGGATCGTGCTGCCAGACCTTGAAGCCGACGCCGTCATAGCGGGCCAGCCCATCCCAGGTGGCCGCCCACACGAAGCCGTCGTGGTCGCGTGCGATCGCCGGCACGGTGGCCGACGGCAGCCCGTCGCCGGGCCCGAGCACGCGGAAGCGCGGCAGCTCGGGCACCGCGGCGCGCAGGACGCCGGACAGCGCCAGCAACAGGCACAGCCAGAAAAGCCGCATGCAGACCTCGGAAGGGACCCCGGTCCGAATCCTCGCAATGGTGCATGGCCGGCGCAAGCCGCAAGCGCGCCATGCGGCCTAGAATGGAGGCGATGGCCCGACTCGCCGCCCGCCTCCATCTCCCGCGCCTGCTCGCCCTGGCGACGGCCGCGCTGCTGGCCGTGTCGCTGCCGCTGGCCGCGGCGCCGGCCCGCTACGCGCTGGACCCGGTGCACACGCGGGTGCTGTTCGCCGTGTCCCACGCCGGGTTCTCGCAGGCGCTGGGCACGGTGTCCGGCAGCGAGGGCACGCTGGAGTTCGACCCGCAGGACTGGACCAGCGCGCGCCTGGACGTGCGCGTGCCGCTGCAGCGGCTGGACCTGGGCGACCCGGACTGGAACCGCGCCACCCTGGCGCGCAACCTGCTGGATGCCGCGCGCTGGCCCGAGGCGCACTTCACCTCCACCCGGGTGGAGCCGCTGTCCGACACATCGCTGCGCGTGCACGGCCAGCTCAGCCTGCGCGGGGTCACCCGGCCGCTGGTGCTGGAGGTCACGTTCAATTCCATGCGGCGCCATCCGCTGCCGCCGTTCCGTCGCACCGCCGGCTTCTCCGCGCGCGGCACGCTCAGCCGCAGCGCGTTCGGCATCGATGCCTGGCCGTCGATGATCGGCGATGAGGTGGAGCTGCGGATCGAGGCCGAAGCCGTGCGCACCCGCGGTGGCGGAGCACCCGCCACCGTCGACGGCACGGACACGACCGGCGCCCCGCCCGCTTCCGGCGTACAGCCGCCGC
>JAEWAG010000257.1 GCA_023391775.1 Pseudomonadota bacterium
CGTCTTCCTTCACCAGGCCCATGGCAATACCCGCCACCGGAGCCTTCACCGGCACGCCGGCGTCCATCAGCGCCAGCGAGCTGCCGCAGACCGACGCCATCGACGAGGAACCGTTGGACTCGGTGATCTCCGAGACCACGCGGATGGTGTACGGGAATTCCTCGATGCTCGGCATCACCGCCAGCACGCCACGCTTGGCCAGGCGGCCGTGGCCGATCTCGCGGCGCTTCGGCGCGCCGAAACGGCCGCACTCGCCCACCGAGTAGGGCGGGAAGTTGTAGTGGAACAGGAAGTTTTCCTTGTACTCACCGGAGACGGCATCGATGATCTGGCCGTCGCGGGTGGTGCCCAGGGTGGTGACCACGATGGCCTGGGTCTCGCCGCGGGTGAACAGCGCCGAGCCGTGGGTGCGCGGCAGCACGCCGGTCTTGACGGTGATCGGGCGCACGGTGTCCAGGGCGCGGCCGTCGATGCGGACCTTGGTGTCCAGCACCGAGTCGCGCATGGTGCGGTACTCGAGCTCGCCGAACTCCTTGGACAGCTCGGCCGGGTTCCAGCCTTCGGCGGCGACGCGCTCGGCCAGCTTCTCGCTGACGTCCTTCTTGATCGCGGCGATGGCGTCGCGACGCTCCAGCTTGTCGCGGATCTGGAAGGCTTCGGCCAGGCGGCTGCCGACGGCGTCCTTCAGCGCACCGATCAGGGCCTCGTTCTTGGCCGGGGCGGTCCACTGGCTCGGCTTGACGCCGGCTTCGGCGACCATCTCGTTGATCGCGGTGATGACCTTCTGCATCTCGCGGTGACCGAAAGTCACGGCGCCGAGCATCACTTCCTCGGACAGCAGCGCGGCCTCGGACTCCACCATCAACACGGCGCCGGCGGTACCGGCGACCACCAGCTCCAGCTTGGAGTCGGCCAGCTCGGAAGCGGTCGGGTTGAGGATGTACTCGCCGTCCTTGTAGCCGACCTTGGCGGCGCCGATCGGGCCCTTGAACGGGGTGCCGGCCAGCGACAGGGCGGCCGAGGCACCGATCAGGGCCGGGATGTCACCGTCGATTTCCGGGTTCAGCGACATCACCGTGGCGATGATCTGGACCTCGTTCTTGTAGTCCTCCGGGAACAGCGGGCGGATCGGACGGTCGATCAGGCGCGAAATCAGCGTTTCCTTCTCGGTCGGACGGCCCTCGCGCTTGAAGAAGCCACCGGGGATGCGGCCACCAGCGTAGAACTTCTCCTGGTAGTCAACGGTGAGCGGGAAGAAGTCCTGGCCTTCACGCGCGCTCTTGGCGGCGACGGCGCTGACCAGCAGTACGGTGTCATCCATCTTGACGATGACGGCGCCACTGGCCTGGCGGGCGATCTCGCCCGTTTCCAGGGTCACGGTGTGTTTGCCGTACTGGAAGGTTTTGGTGATTTTTGCCACGTCGGTTCCTTGGGGGTCTGCTTGCGATTGACCAGGGACGGCCCTTGCCGCCACCGGGTGGCCGGAAAAGCCGGCCGCTTGCGGGTGTTGCGCCCCGGCTGCCCGGGGAGGGGCGCCCGACGATGGATTGCCGGAGCCCAAATGCAAACCGCGGCGCATTTCTGCGCCGCGGCGGGAGGGTACGTCAGCGACGCAGGCCCAGCTTCTCGATCAGGCTCTTGTAGCGCTCGTTGTCCTTGCGCTTGAGATAGTCGAGCAGGCTGCGGCGGCGGTTGACCAGCTGCAGCAGGCCGCGGCGGCTGTGGTGATCCTTCTTGTGGATCTTGAAGTGCTCGGTCAGCTGCTCGATGCGGGCGGTCAGCAGGGCGACCTGGACTTCCGGCGAGCCGGTGTCGTTGGTGCCGCGCGCGTTGTCGGCAATAACCTTCTGGGTGTCGATGGACATTGATGTTTTCTCTTGGATGCGAGGCTGGCAGGAACGCGCTGGTGCGCACCGCCTGGCCCGCCGCTTGCGGAAGGCCGCCCGGTGTCCCGGTACGGATGGGTTTGCCTCGGAAAAAGGCGCGCGAATTGTACCCCCGGGCAGCGGGGCGGACAAGGCGCGGGGGCCGGCGCGCCGTCGCGACGCCGGGCGCGGCTCAGGAAACGACCGCATTCCTGAACAGGCGTTGCGGCGACAGACGGCCGCCCTGCTCCACCCGGGCCAGGCCCAGGGCACGTCCGTCCGGGCCGAACACGGCCACCGGGTCCGCCTCGGCCCAGGGCCCGGCCAGGCGTTGCCCCATGCCCAGACGATGGGCCTGTGCGGCATCCAGCCGCACCTTCGGGAAGTCCGCCAGCCCGGCCTCCAGCGGCAGCAGGCACGCGTCCAGCGCCGCCTCGCCTCCGCCTTCGGCGATGGCGCGTAGCTGGTCGAGCGTATACATGGCCGGATCGGTGAACGGCTCGACCCACAACCGGCGCAGGCTGGCGATATGCGCGCCGCAGCCCAGCACCTCGCCCAGGTCGCGGGCCAGGCTCCGGATGTAGGTGCCCGAGCCGCAGGTCACCCGGATATCCAGCCGCGCCGGCGCCAGTTCCAGCAGCTCGATGGCGCGGACCTGCACCTCGCGCACCGGCGCGGCGATCGCCTCGCCGCGCCGGGCACGGGCGTACAACGGTTCCCCGCCCTGCTTGAGCGCCGAATACACCGGCGCACGTTGCTGCAGGGTGCCGGTGAAGCCTGCCAGCGCGGCTTCCACCGCGGCCCGGTCCAGAGCCGGGACCGGTCGCTCGCGCAGCACCTGGCCGTCCGCGTCGTCGGTATCGGTGGTGGCGCCCAGTACGATGCCCGCGTCGTAGGCCTTGTCCGAGCCCAGCAGCAGGCCTGCCAGCTTGGTGCCCTCGCCGAAGCACAGTGGGAGCAGGCCGGTGGCCAGGGGATCCAGGCTGCCCGTGTGCCCCCCCTTCTCCGCCCGGAACAGGCGGCGCGCCACCTGCAGGGCGGCGTTGGAGCTCATGCCCGCGGGCTTGTCCAGCAGCAGGATGCCGTCGAGCGGGCGGAACTGGTTCCTGGGGCGGTTCATCGCAAATTCCAGCGGCGGGCCGGCGGGGCGGGCGGTCGGGAACGCCGTGGCACCGGCTTCCCGGGCAGCCGCGGCGACGCGCTCAGTCGTCCGAGGCGACCGGCGGGTTTTCCTTCAGCAGCGTCTCGATGCGCTCGCCGCGGTCAACCGAATCGTCGTAGTGGAAGTGCAGCTCCGGCACGTGGCGCAGCTTGATCCGGCGCGCCAGCTCCATGCGCAGCTGGTACGCGAGCTCCTTGAGCGCCTTGACCGCCTCGGCGGACCGCTCCGGCATCAGCGCGGTCACGAACACCTTGGCGTGGGCCAGGTCACGGGTGACCTCCACGTCGGAAACGCTGACCGAAGGCAGGCCGTGCTCGCGCACCGCCTCGTGCACCAGGGTGCCCAGTTCGCGGCGCAGCTGGGCCGAGACCCGGTCGGTTCGATGGAAGGATTTGGTCGGCATCTGCGGACTCCTGGCCGGGCCTGGCCCGGTATTGCATTACGAGCAGGCCAGCGGACGTGGCCCGGAAACGACAGGACGGCCGCAAGGGCCGCCCCGTCGTAGCGCCGGCACCGGAAACCGCGGACGCGGCAGGTGCCAGGCGAAGTCACAGCGTACGCGGAACCTCGATGCGCTCGAAACACTCGATCTGGTCGCCGGCCTTGACGTCGTTGTACTCCTTGACGCCGATGCCGCACTCGGTGCCGTTGCGCACCTCGTCCACGTTCTCCTTGAAGCGGCGCAGGGATTCCAGCTCGCCCTCGAAGATGACGGTGTTGTCGCGCAGCACGCGGATCGGCTTGTTCCGCTTGACCACGCCCTCGACCACCATGCAGCCGGCGACCGAACCGAACTTGGAGCTGCGGAAAACCTCGCGCACCTGCGCGGTACCGATGATCTCCTCGCGGATCTCAACGCCCAGCAAGCCCGAAGCCACCTGCTTCACCTGGTCGATCACGTCGTAGATGATCGAGAAGTAGCGCAGGTCCACGCCGTTGGACTCGATGATCCTGCGGGCCGAGGCGTCGGCACGGACGTTGAAGCCGATCACGGTGGCCTTGGTGGTCACGGCGATGTTGGCGTCCGACTCGGTGATGCCACCGACACCGGAGCTGATCACGTTGATCCGGATCTCGTCGTTGGACAGCGCGGTGAGCGACTGCTTGAGCGCCTCCACCGAGCCCTGCACGTCGGCCTTGACCAGCAGGTTGAGGACCTGCTGGCCCTCGCCCTTGCCCATCTGGGCCATGATGTCTTCCATGCGGTTGCCCGCGGCCTGCACCAGGCGCGACTCGCGGCGCTTGGCGTCACGCTGCTGCGCCACGTCCTTGGCCAGGCGCTCGTCCTTGACCACGACGAAGTCGTCGCCGGCATCCGGCACGCCGGACAGGCCCAGGACCTGCACCGGGATCGACGGACCGGCCGAGTTGGGCTGGGCGCCGGTCTCGTCGAACAGCGCACGCACGCGGCCGTAATGCACGCCGCAGACCAGGTAGTCGCCCTTCTTCAGCATGCCCTGCTGGACCAGCACGGTCGCCACCGGGCCACGGCCCTTGTCCAGCGCCGACTCGATCACCACGCCGCTGGCGTTGCCTTCCGGCACCGCACGCAGCTCGAGCAGCTCGGCCTGCAGGGAAATGGCGTCGAGCAGGTCGTCCACGCCCATGCCGGTCTTGGCCGACAGCTCCACCATCTGGGTGTCGCCACCGAAGTCCTCGGCCACGACCTGCTCGTTGAGCAGCTCGTTCTTGACCCGCATCGGGTCGGCGGTGGACTTGTCGATCTTGTTGATGGCCACGATCAGCGGGACGCCGGCCGCACGTGCGTGCTGGATGGCTTCCTTGGTCTGCGGCATCACGCCGTCGTCGGCCGCCACGACCAGCACCACGATGTCGGTCAGCTTGGCGCCGCGCGCGCGCATCGAGGTGAAGGCGGCATGGCCCGGGGTATCCAGGAAGCTGATGACGCCGCGGTCGGTCTCGACGTGGTACGCGCCGATGTGCTGGGTGATGCCACCGGCCTCGCCCGTGGCGACCTTGGTGCGGCGGATGTAATCCAGCAGCGAGGTCTTGCCGTGGTCCACGTGGCCCATGATGGTGACCACCGGCGGACGCGGCGCGGCATCTCCCTGGGCGCGCTCGACGTGCGCCATCAGCTCGGACTCGGCGTCGTCGCTGCCGGCACGCACCGGCTTGTGGCCCAGCTCCTCGGTCACCAGCGCGGCGGTGTCATGGTCGATGGACTGGGTGATGGTGGCCATCACGCCCA
>JAEWAG010000398.1 GCA_023391775.1 Pseudomonadota bacterium
CCTTCGAGCAGGGTGTCGACCTCGCCCAGGCGCGGCTCGTCGCCGGCGACCCGGGCCAGGCCCCCGCGCGTCTCGTGCAGCAGGCCGGTGAGCGAAGGGCCCTCGTCGCCGTCGATGCGGGCCAGCGCCTCCTCGCAGGCGGCGATCAGGCCAGCGGCGTTGGCCTGGCGGCGGTGGGCCTGGTCCAGCGCTTCCAGGGCCTCCGGTTCCAGCTCCTCGCGTTCCAGCTCGGCCAGCTGGTGCTCCAGCCAGCCAATCCGGTCACCGACATCGCCGCGCGACTGCAGCGCCTCGCGCTCGTCCAGCAACGCCTGCCAGGCCGCCGCCGCCTCGCGCACCGCGGCACGCTCGGCGTCGTTGCGGGCATGCGCGTCCAGCAGGGCCAGCTGGGCGGGCCGGGAGAGCAGGGACTGGTGTTCGTGCTGGCCGTGGATCTCCACCAGCAGCCCGGCCAGTTCGGCCAGCTGGGCCAGGGTGACCGGGCGGCCGTTGATCCAGGCCCGCGAACCGCCGTCGGCGCGGATCACCCGGCGCAGCTGGCACTGGTCGTCCTCGTCCAGCTCCTGCTCGCGCAGCCACTGGCGCGCGACCGGGCTGGCGGCCAGGTCGAAGCCGGCGGCCAGTTCGGCGCGCTGGCTGCCGTGGCGGACCACGCCGCTGTCGGCGCGCAGCCCGGACAGGAAGCCCAGGGCGTCCACCAGCAGCGACTTGCCGGCGCCGGTTTCGCCGGAGATCACGGTCATGCCGGGTCCGAACTCCAGCTCGGTAGCTCGGACGACGGCGAAATCCTTAAGGGCAAGGTGGGTCAGCATGGGCACATTGTAGGGGCGGGCGCTGTCTGCGGAATGCTCCACCGCGGCCGTCGCGCAGGGTGAGACGGCAGACGGGGCGCCCCGCTTGCCGCGGCGGCGCGGCAGGCGCTATCTATTGCCCATGGCATCCCAGTCTCCCCAGCTCGATCCGCGCGCCCGGCAACTGCTGCGCACCCTGATCGGCCGCTACATCCGCGACGGCGAGCCGGTGGGCTCGCAGACCCTGGCCCGGCACTCGGGCCTGGACGTCAGCCCGGCCACGATCCGCAACATCCTCGCCGAACTGGAGGAGGTGGGCCTGCTGACCTCGCCGCACACCTCTGCCGGACGCGTGCCTACCGCCCAGGGCTACCGGGTCTTCGTCGACAGCCTGCTGCAGGTGCGCTCGCTGGGCGAGCGCGAACTGGCCCGGCTGCGCGCGGAGCTGACTGCCGGGGCAGGGACCCAGGCCCTGCTGGGCAACGCCTCCGAGCTGCTGTCGGCGATGACCCACTTCGTCGGCGTGGTCAGTGCGCCGCGCCGCGGCCAGTTCGCGTTCCGCCAGATCGACTTCGTGCCGCTGGATGGGCGCCGGATCCTGGCGATCGTGGTGTTTGCCGACGGCGAGGTGCAGAACCGGGTGGTCGAGCCGCAGCGCAGTTTCGGCACCGACGAGCTGGAGCGGGTCGCCAACTACCTCAACAGCCACTTCGCCGGCCGGCCCCTGGCCCATATCCGCGCCACCCTGCTGCACGAGCTGCGCCAGGCCCGCGACGAGATGGAGCAGCTGCTGGCCCATTCGGTGGAACTGGCCGAGCAGGCGCTGGAGCCGCCTGGCGATGACATGGTGCTGGCCGGGCAGACCCGGCTGATGGGCCTGCAGGACCTGTCCGACCTGGAACGGCTGCGCGAGCTGTTCGAGGCGTTCGCCCGCAAGCGCGAGATCCTCCAGCTGCTGGAACGTACCCAGCGTGCGCCGGGCGTGCGCATCTTCATCGGCGAGGAAACGGGTCTGGCCCCGCTGGACGGGGTTTCCCTGGTGACCGCTCCGTACGGAAGCGACGGCCAGGTGCTGGGGGTGCTGGGCGTGATCGGCCCCACGCGCATGGCTTATGACCGGGTCATCCCCGTGGTCCAGGCGGCCGCCGACCTGCTCGGAACGGCGCTGCAAGGCTCCGGAGGCGCCCGCCAGCCTTGAATCGGCGCCTCCCGGTCCCCATAGGGGCGGGGATGGGCGGCCGGGAGCGCCGCCACGGAGCCGATTTGCAATGACCGACAACGACATCCAGTCCCCCCAGCCGCAGGACGAGGCCAGCATCGAAGTCCAGCTGCGCGACGAGATCGAGGCCCTGCGCGGCGAGATCGAGCAGCTGCGCCTGGACTCCCTGCGCGAGCGGGCCGACCTGGAGAACCAGCGCAAGCGCGTGACCCGCGACATCGAGCAGGCCCGCCGCTTCGCCAACGAAAAGCTGCTGGGCGAGCTGCTGCCGGTGTTCGACAGCCTGGATGCCGGGCTGGCCGCCGCCGGCGAGCAGGCCAGCCCGCTGCGCGAGGGCCTTGAACTGACCTACCGGCAGCTGCTGAAGGTCGCCGGCGACAACGGCCTGGTCGTGGTCGACCCGTCCGGCCAGCCGTTCAATCCGGACCACCACCAGGCCATCAGCCAGGCCGATCCGGGCGACGCTGCGCCGGGTACGGTGCTGCAGGTCTTCCAGAAGGGCTACCTGCTCAGCGAGCGCCTGCTGCGGCCGGCACTGGTCGTGGTGGCCCGCAACGACTGAACAACCGGCCATGCGCGCCACTTGAACGGCGCCGGCCCACCCTTATCTAGCGTTCAAAGGCCACGGCTGCACCGGCCTCCAACTTTCTGGGAGCAACTATCCAATGGGCAAGATCATCGGCATCGACCTGGGCACGACCAACTCGTGCGTCGCGATCATGGAAGGCGGCAAGGCCCGCGTGATCGAGAACGCCGAGGGCGACCGCACCACCCCGTCCGTCGTCGCCTACACCAAGGACGGCGAAGTGCTGGTGGGCGCGCCGGCCAAGCGCCAGGCCGTCACCAACCCCAAGAACACCTTCTACGCGGTCAAGCGCCTGATCGGCCGCAAGTTCACCGATGCCGAGGTCCAGAAGGACCTGGGCCTGGTGCCCTATGCGATCCGCCAGCATGACAACGGCGACGCCTGGGTCGAGACCAGCGAGGGCCGCAAGATGGCGGCGCAGGAGATCTCCGCGCAGGTGCTGGAGAAGATGAAGAAGACCGCCGAGGCGTTCCTGGGCGAGTCGGTGACCGAAGCGGTGATCACCGTGCCGGCGTACTTCAACGACTCCCAGCGCCAGGCGACCAAGGACGCCGGCCGCATCGCCGGCCTGGACGTCAAGCGCATCATCAACGAGCCGACCGCCGCGGCCCTGGCCTATGGCCTGGACAAGGCCGGTGGTGACCGCAAGATCGTGGTCTACGACCTCGGTGGCGGCACCTTCGACGTGTCCATCATCGAGATCGCCGAGATCGACGGCGAGAAGCAGTTCGAGGTGCTGGCGACCAACGGCGACACCTTCCTGGGCGGCGAGGACTTCGACGCGCGCGTGATCGACTACCTGGTCGAGGAGTTCCAGAAGGACCAGGGCATCGACCTGCGCAAGGACCCGCTGGCCCTGCAGCGCCTGAAGGACGCGGCCGAGCGCGCCAAGATCGAGCTGTCCAGCGCGCAGCAGACCGAGGTCAACCTGCCGTACATCACCGCCGACGCCACCGGCCCGAAGCACCTGGCCATCAAGCTGACCCGGGCCAAGCTCGAGGCGCTGGTCGATGACCTGGTCAAGCGCTCGATCGAGCCGTGCCGCACCGCGCTGAAGGACGCCGGCCTGCGCGCCAGCGACATCGGCGAGGTGATCCTGGTCGGCGGCCAGACCCGCATGCCCAAGGTGCAGGCCGCGGTGGCCGAGTTCTTCGGCAAGGAGCCGCGCAAGGACGTCAACCCCGACGAGGCCGTGGCGCTGGGCGCGGCGATCCAGGGCGGCGTGCTGGCCGGCGACGTCAAGGACGTGCTGCTGCTGGACGTGACCCCGCTGAGCCTGGGCATCGAGACCCTGGGCGGGGTCATGACCAAGATCATCGAGAAGAACACCACGATCCCGACCAAGGCCTCGCAGGTGTTCTCCACCGCCGATGACAACCAGTCCGCCGTGACCGTGCACGTGCTGCAGGGCGAGCGCGAGCAGGCCCGCTTCAACAAGTCGCTGGCCAAGTTCGACCTGACCGGGATCGACGCCGCGCCGCGCGGCATGCCGCAGATCGAGGTGTCCTTCGACATCGACGCCAACGGCATCCTGCACGTCTCGGCCAAGGACAAGAAGACCGGCAAGGAGCAGAAGGTCGAGATCAAGGCCGGTTCGGGCCTGTCCGAGGAGGAGATCCAGCGGATGGTCGCCGACGCGGAGGCCAACCGCGAGGAGGACCGCAAGTTCCAGGAGCTGGTGGCCGCGCGCAACCAGGCCGATGGGCTGGTCCACGCTACCCGCAACGCCATCACCGAGCACGGCAGCAAGGTGCCCGGCGACGTCATCGGCCGGGTGGAGTCTGCGATCGCCGAGCTGGAGACCGCGCTCAAGGGCGACGACAAGGTGCAGATCGAGGCCAAGGCCAAGGCGCTGGAGGAGGCTGGCCAGTCGCTGTACGCGGCGGCCGCGTCCGGTGCCCAGGCCGAGGCCGGCCCGGCCGGCGCTTCGGCTGGCGGCAACGCCGCCGACGACGTGGTGGACGCCGAGTTCACCGAGGTCAAGGACGACCGCAAGCCGTAAGCCGGGCCACCGGCCGCCGCGCGAGGCGGCCGGTGGTGCGTGACGGGGAAGGGCGGGCCAGGGCGCGCCCTTCCCGCATGCGTTTTTCCGCCGGCCCTCCGGCGCACAATCCAGAACCTGCCTGCCGATGAAACGCGACTACTACGAAGTCCTGGGCGTGTCCCGCACCGCGACCGACGATGAGCTGAAAAAGGCCTATCGCCGTTGCGCGATGAAACACCACCCGGACCGCAATCCCGGCGATGCCGCCGCCGAGGCCGCGTTCAAGGAGTGCAAGGAGGCCTACGAGGTCC
>JAEWAG010000401.1 GCA_023391775.1 Pseudomonadota bacterium
GCCGCCTCCACCCCCGCCACCGCCGCCCACTTCGCCACCGCCGCCGACCATCCAGCAGCCGCGGGTGGACGAGCACCTCACCGCGATCAACGCCACCGCCGCGCAGCGCGAGGGCTACACCGGTGCCGGCTACCGCATCGGCATCATCGACAGCGGCGTCAACCGCAACCATCCGGGCCTGGCGGGCCGGGTGCGGGCCAACCTCAACTACGTCAATCCGCAGACCAACAACCTGTCGGTGGATGACGTGGTCGGCCATGGCACCACGGTGGCCCTGCTGGCCGCCGGTAGCCCGGTGGGGCAGTGGCCGGGCGGCGTCGCGCCGGGGGCGGAAGTCCTCTCGGCACGCATCATCAATGACGAGCGCCCGGACGATGACGGTTCCGGCCGCGGCAACGAGGTCACCGGCGCGCTGGGCATCCGGCCCATCCACGAGGACCTGGTGGCGCGCGGCATGCGCATCATGAACAACTCCTGGGGCGGGCTGTACTGGACGCGCAGCAACGTCACCGCGGAGATCGCCGCCGAATACCGCTTCTTCATCCGCGACCACGACGGCCTGGTGGTGTTCGCCACCGGCAACGAGGGGCGGGACGATCCCACCGACATGGCCTCGCTGCCCAGCCAGACCGGTGCCGGCGGTACGCTGCCGGCGGCCGACCTGGAACGCGGCTGGCTGGCGGTGGCAGCGCTCAATACCACCTCGCCGGACGAACTGGCCTATTACTCCAATGCATGCGGGCTGGCCAGGGACTACTGCCTGTCCGCGCCAGGTACCGCGGTCTACCCGGATCCGGACAGCACCGGCGGCAGCGTCGACTTCTACTACGGCTCGGGCACCTCGTACGCGGCACCGCTGGTGTCCGGTGCCGCCGCGCTGGTGTGGGAGAAGTTCCCGTACTTCAACAACGACCTGGTCCGCCAGACCCTGCTGGGCACGGCCACCGACCTGGGCGCGCCCGGGCCGGACGACGTGTTCGGCTACGGCCGCCTGGACGTGGCCAGGGCGCTGCGCGGTCCCGGGAAGTTCGACTGGGGCGACGTGGTGGTCAGCTTCGAGGGCCAGTCCACCTGGGACAACTCCATCAGCGGCGCGGGAGGCCTGGTCAAGCGCGGCAGCGGCACCCTGGTGATCCAGAACGAGTCCACCTACACCGGCCAGACCCGGGTCGAGGCGGGCACCCTGCAGGCACTGGGCGGGCTGGCCGGCTCGGATGTGTACGTCGGCCCGGATGGCACCCTGTCCGGCACCACCTTCCTCGGCGGCGACCTGGTCAACGCCGGCACGGTGGCGGTCGATGGCGGCTTCGGCGGGGTCGGCAGCTTCAGCATCGACGGTGATTACACCCACGCCGATGGCGCGCGCCTGGACCTGGTGCTCGGCTATGCCGGCCTGACCGTGGGCGGCACGGCCACCCTGCAGGGTGGCGAGGTGCGGGTGACCGGCGTGCGGCCGGGTTACATCACCCAGGCGCGCGAGGCCGTGCTCAGTACCGCTGGTGGTGTCACCGGACGCTTCGACAGCCTCGGTACCGGGCCGGGCGTGTTCCTGGACGGCGCGCTGGTCTACGGCGGCTATGACGTGTGGCTGGATGTGCGCCGGGTGGACGTCAGCGCTGCCGCCGCATCCATGGGCGTGGACATTGCCGCCTACGGCGCGGCGCAACGGGTCGAGACCGCGTTCGGCAAGCTGGACGGCATCGCGAGCGGCACCGGCCTGGTGGTCAACCCGGACTTCGCCCGCCTGGCCGGCGACTTCCAGCGCACCGCCAGCGTGGACATGGCCGCGGCCTCGCTGCGCAGCCTCTCCGGCGAACTGCATGGTGCAGCGATGGCCGCCACCTTCGATGCGCTGGACATGGGCCGGCGCACCCTGTCCGAGCGCTTCGACCGGCTTGCCGCCGGCGAGCGCCGGGCCGGCGGCTGGATGGAAGCGGTCGGCGGTCCAGCCTCGGCGATCGGCGGCAGTGGTGCCGACGCGCAGCTCGGCGGCTGGATGGCCGGCCATGACCTGCGCCTGCAGGGCAACCTGGTGGCCGGCGTCGCGATGGCCGAGACCCGGGGCCACAGCCGCTTCGAGGGCCTGGCCGACCGCGGTCGCGAGCGCCAGGCGCAGGTGCAGGCGTACCTGAGCGTGCAGGGCGAGCACGCCTATCTCGCCGGCCAGGTCGGCAGCGGCCAGTGGCAGCGGCAGACCGATCGCCAGCTGCTGCTGGGCAACGCCTACCACCCGGTGCATGCCGATTACGACGGCAGCTTCAGCGTGGCGGCGCTGGAAACCGGCTGGCGCCTGGATGCGGGCAGCGTCTCGCTGGTGCCGTACATGGGCGTGGAGCATGCGCGCGTGCGCAGCGACGGTTTCCAAGAAGAGGGCGCCTACGGTTTCGGCCTGCGCAGCGGCGCGCTGGACGCCCGCCGCACCCAGGCCCTGACCGGCCTGCGCATGTTCCATGACCTGGGACGCTGGCGCCTGCAGGGTCACGCCGAGTGGCAGCAGACCCTGTCCAGCGCCGGGCTGGTGCCGTTGGCGAGCTTCGTTGGCCTGGAGTCGTGGTCGCCGCTGGCGTCGACCGATCCGTCGCGTTCCGGCGGCCTGTTCGGCGTCTCGGCGCTGGCCTGGCTGTCGCCGCGCTCGCAGCTGGGGCTGGGCTACGACCAGCGCTTCGGCCCGCGTGGCGATGCCAGCGAGATGTCACTGCGCTACGTGCGCGAGTTCTGATGTGGCAGGGGGGGGGGGGGCGCGGGGGGGCCCCCCCCCCGG
>JAEWAG010000026.1 GCA_023391775.1 Pseudomonadota bacterium
CCGCCGCGCCTCGGCCCGGGCCGCCGGCCTGCTGGCCATCGTCGGCGTGGCCCTGCTGCCGGTGATCCGCTACTCGGTGGAATGGTGGGACTCGCTGCACCAGGGCCAGACCATCCGCGTGTTCGGCCAGTCCAGCATGGACCCGAGCATGATCGCCCCGCTGTGGTGGATGGTGGCCGGCACCAAGTTCTGGTTCGCCGGCTCGCTGCTGGACCGCGCCCGCGCCGACAACCTGCGCCGGGAAGCCGGCAAGGACTGGGTGCGCAGGCTGGCCGGAGGCGAGCCATGAGCTACCTGCCCTACGTGATCGGCGCCTACGCGGTATTCGTGGCCGTCTTCCTGTGGGATTTCCTGGCGCCGCGCCTGCAGGTCCGGCGACAGCTGCGTGCCGCCCGCCTGCGCGCACGCCGCGAACGCAAGCCGTCCGGGCGCCCCGCCGCGGACGTGGAGTTGACCCGATGAATCCGCAACGACGCCGCCGGCTGCTGCTGGTCCTCGTGCTGGTGCTGGCCTCCGGCCTGGCCACTGCCCTGGTCGCGATGGCCCTGCAGCGCAACGTGGCCTACCTGTACACTCCGGCCGAGGTGCTCGGCGGCTCCGCCGGCAGCGAGGTCGCCTCCGGCCAGGCCCGCTTCCGCCTCGGCGGCATGGTCGAGAAGGATTCCTTCCACCGCGTCGCCGGCTCGCTGGAATCCACCTTCGGCGTGACCGATGGCGATGCGCGCCTGGACGTCAGCTACACCGGCATCCTTCCGGACCTGTTCCGCGAGGGCCAGGCCGTGGTCGCCACCGGGCGCATGGAGGGCGGCACCTTCGTCGCCGAAAGCGTGCTGGCCAAGCACGACGAGAACTACATGCCCAAGGAAGTGGCCGACAAGATGGGCATCGCACACCAGAAGCACGACGTGCAGGTGCAGCCGCAAGAGTCGCCACAGTGACGGCCCTGTCCGGCACCGCCACGCACCTGCCAGTCCGGGGGCCCCATGCTTCCTGAGCTCGGCCAGGTCCTGCTGGTCCTGGCATTGCTGCTGGCCGCCGTGCAGGCGGCCCTGCCGCTGGCCGGCGCCCACCGCGGCAGTTCGGCGCTGATGTCCGTGGCGCGCCCGGCCGGCTACGCGCAGCTGCTCCTGCTGTTCGGGGCCTACGTGGTGCTGACCTGGGCCTTCGTGTCCCAGGACTTCTCGGTGCGCTACGTCGCGGCCAATTCCAACACCCTGCTGCCCATGGTCTACCGCTTCACCGCGGTGTGGGGCTCGCACGAGGGCTCGCTGCTGCTGTGGATCTTGATCCTGGTGGTGTGGAACGCGCTGGTGGCGCGGTTCTCGCGTGACCTGCCGGAACCGGTGATGGCGCGGGTGCTGGGCGTGCTGGGCATCGTGAGCTTCGGCTTCCTCGCCTTCCTGATCTTCACCTCCAATCCGTTCGAGCGGCTGCTGCCGTCACCGCCGGAGGGCCGCGACCTCAACCCGCTGCTGCAGGACCCGGGGATGATCATCCACCCGCCGATGCAGTACATCGGCTGGGCCGGGTTCTCGGTGCCGTTCGCCTTCGCCATCGCCGCGCTGCTGGACGGGCGTATCGACGCCCGCTGGCTGCGCTGGGTGCGCCCCTGGACCAACGTGGCCTGGGCCTTCCTCACCATCGGCATCGCCCTCGGCAGCTGGTGGGCCTACTACGAGCTGGGCTGGGGCGGATGGTGGTTCTGGGACCCTGTGGAGAACGCGGCCTTCATGCCGTGGCTGGTCGGCGCCGCACTCATCCACTCGCAGGCGGTGACCGAGAAGCGCGGCAGCTTCGCCGGCTGGACCCTGCTGCTGGCGATCGCCTCGTTCTCGCTGTCGCTGATGGGCACCTTCCTGGTGCGGTCCGGCGTGCTGACCAGCGTGCATGCCTTTGCCGCCGACCCTTCGCGCGGGCTGTTCATCCTGGTGTTCCTGGCCCTGGTGATCGGCGGCTCGCTGCTGCTGTACGCGCTGCGTGCCGGACGCCTGGACGCGGGCGCCGGTTTCCAGCCGGCCTCGCGCGAAACCCTGCTGCTGCTCAACAACCTGCTGCTGGCCAGCACCTGCGCGATGATCCTGCTCGGCACGCTGTACCCGCTGCTGGCCGACGCGCTGGACATGGGCAAGATCTCGGTCGGCCCGCCGTATTTCGGCCTGCTGTTCCTGGTGCTGATGGCACCGCTGGTGGCGCTGATCCCGTTCGGCCCGCTGACCCGCTGGCAGCGCGAGCAGCCATCGAAGGTCGTGGCCATGCTGCTGCCGTGGCTGGGGGTGGCCGCCGGGCTTGGCGTGGCCGCCTACTTCACCGCCCCGCAAGGCCCGTGGAAGAGCGCCGCCGGCGTGGCCGGCGCCGCGTGGGTGGGCCTGGGCACGCTGCGTTTCGCCTGGGCCCGGCTGCGCAGCAGCGGGCGCATGACCGCGGAAATGTGGGGCATGGTCCTGGCCCACCTGGGCGTGGCCGTGTTCCTGGCCGGCGCCCTGCTGGTGGAGGCGCAGAACGTGCAGCGCGAGGTGGCGCTCAAGCCCGGCCAGTCGCTGCAGGTGGGCCGCTACAGCTTCCAGTTCCAGGGCGTGGACCAGTTGCAGGGGCCCAACTACCTTGCCGACCGTGGCCACGTGCAGGTGCTGCGCCATGGCGCGCCCCTGGCCCTGCTGCATCCGGAGAAGCGCGCCTACGCCAGCGGCGGCCAGGTGATGACCGAGGCCGGCATCCGCCCGGGCCTGACCGGCGACGTGTACGTGGCCCTGGGCGAGGCGCTGGGCGATGGCGCCTGGGCGGTACGCGTGCACATCAAGCCATTCGTTCGCTGGATCTGGGGTGGCGCGGCGTTGATGGCGCTCGGGGGCCTGGTGGCCGCCGGCGACCGCCGCTTCCGCCGCACCGGCAGGGAGAAGAAGACCGCATGAACACTCCGCACCAGCCGCAACGGCTGCCCGTGGTCGCCGTGGTGATCGGCGCCTTGTTCTTCATCGGCCTGCTGGGGCTGATGCTGCACGGGGTGATGCGCTCCGGCGACGCCGACCGCGACGTGCTGCCCTCGGCCCTGATCAACCGCCCGGCGCCGGACTTCGTCCTGCCGGTATTGCACGACCCGTCGGTCAGCCTTGGCGCCGCCGACCTGCGCGGCGCGCCGTACGTGCTCAATGTCTGGGGCAGCTGGTGCGCGGCCTGCCGCGACGAGCACCCGGTGCTGACCCGATTCGCCGAGACCCGCCGCGTGCGCGTGGTCGGCTACAACTGGAAGGACGAGCCGGAGGACGCGCTGCGCTGGCTCGAGCGTTACGGCAACCCGTTCTTCGTGGTGGTCGCCGATTACGAGGGCCGCTACGCGCTCGACTGGGGCGTGGCCGGCGCGCCGGAGACCTTCCTGGTCGACGCCAGCGGCATCGTGCGCTGGAAGCACACCGGGCCGCTGACCGAAGAGATCGTGGCCGACCGCCTGCTGCCGGCGCTGGAACAGGTGGAGCGCGGCCAGTGACCTCGTCCCTGCGCCGCGGCCCGGCCCGCCACGCTATGCGCCTGGTGCTGGCCCTGCTGCTGGCCCTGGCCTGCGCACCGGCGGCCATGGCCCAGGTGCTGGGCGACCCAGCCCCGCTGGCCTTCGCCGATGCGGCCGAGGAAGCCCGCTTCCGTGCCCTGACCGCCGAACTGCGCTGCGTGATGTGCCAGAACCAGTCGCTGGCCGATTCGGACGCGCAGATCGCGCACGACATGCGCCGCGAGGTGCTGGCGCTGATGCGCCGTGGCATGAGCGATGCGCAGGTCAAGCAGTACCTGGTCGACCGTTACGGCGAGTTCGTGCTGTACCGTCCCATGGTCGACCGCCACACCTGGCTGCTGTGGTTCGGCCCCG
Organism: Pseudomonadota bacterium; assembly: GCA_023391775.1. Lineage (GTDB taxonomy): Bacteria > Pseudomonadota > Gammaproteobacteria > Xanthomonadales > Xanthomonadaceae > Pseudoxanthomonas. The sequence goes on from JAEWAG010000026.1 coordinate 3,857, forward strand.
GCGTGATCCTGCTGGCCGGTGCCGGCGCGGTCTGGAGCATCGTGCGGCGGCGTGCCAGGGCCACGCCCGCCCCGGATGACGACGCCCCGCCGGAGCATGAATGGTGAACACCTCCGTCCTGCTGTTCGGCCTGCTGGCCATCCTCGTGGTCGTACCCGTCACGGCATGGGTGCTGCGCCCGCTGGCCCGGCGCGGCGCCATCGTCGCCGGGCTGGCCGCGCTGTGCGCCGGCACCGTCGCCCTGTACCTGCTCGTGGGCACGCCCGAGGCTCTGCGCCAGCCGACCGCCGTGGCCGAGCCGGCGAGCCTGGAGGAGGCGGTCACGCAGCTGGCCGCGGAGCTGGAGCGCAACCCCGCGCAGCCGGAAGGCTGGGCCCTGCTGGCCCGTTCGCAGGCCGCGATGGGCAATGCCACCGCAGCGCGCGACGCCTATGCGCGCGCGCTGGAGTTCGCCCCGGACGAGCCGGACCTGCTGGTCGACGCGGCCGAGGCACGCGCCCTGGCCCACCCGCAGCGCCTGTTCGACGAACAGTCGATGGCGTGGCTGCAGCGTGCGCGCCAGGTGCGGCCCGACCATGCCCGGGCCGGCTGGTGCATCGGCGTGGCCCAGCGCCAGGCCGGCCTCGATGCCGAGGCCGCAGCCACCTGGGA
>JAEWAG010000210.1 GCA_023391775.1 Pseudomonadota bacterium
CGCCCTGCTGGCCGCGTGGCGCCCGCACTGCGAAGGCGGGCTGATGGACTTCGGCCCCTCGCGCCTGTGGCTGGATGCCGAGGCCGCGTGCCTGGATGGCGACACCCTCCAGGCGCGCGAACTCGCCGGCCAGGCCCGCGCCGCGCTGCCGCGCATCCATGACCGCTCCAGCCAGATCGTGATGGGCGAGTACCTGGAGGAGCTGGAGCAGCGCCTCGACGGACAGACGCCGCACGACCGTGCCGCGCAGCCCGCCGCCGCACCTGCAGCCACGTAGCCGCCGGCAAGGGCAGGGCATCGCCGGGCCGATGGCGATGCGGTGGTGCAAAGGCCAAGGCCCTGGTCCATGTCCTGAAGTGCAACGGGCGCGGCACTGCGCGCCGTGCCCGCACGGCTGCGGTCGATAGCGCAGGGCGCGAACTGGCTGTGCGGTGCGTTGGCGGACCGCCGGCAGGCATGGCGGCCGTGGTCGTGCGGTCACTGCACCGCGCGTCCCCGCATTGCACCGTGCGTGCAAGCAGCGTGGCGCCTACGGCGGGCAGGCGGTCTGGGCACTGCCCATAAAGGCGGCGCTGCGTGTCCGAGGGTGTGCACGCAGGCCATGCGGGCGGCCCGCGCACGGCACGTTCGCGTGGCCTGCCCGCAGCGCCGTCCATGCCCGCATCCCCGCGCCGCCACGAGCGCATCCAGGCAGGCGCGCCTGCGCCGCCACGGCGTCGCATAGCGGCACTGCGGCTGCAGCATCACGCGACACCCGGGCGTCGCATTCCGGTCATACGGCTCCGGTCGTCACCCACTGCGGTTGCCGCACATCACGCCATTGCATCGCCCGGGCCAGACGCGGCGCGGCGGCGTGACGCGTGTGCGTGTCATGGGCGCGTCATCACGCGTTGCAACACTCGCGGCCCCTCACTGCAGCGTTACGGAGCTGTTGCAATGCGAACCGATCTGCACCCCCTGCGCAGTGCGCTTGCCGTTGGCATCGCCTTTGCACTGGGCATGTCCCCACTTGCCGCGCAGGAAGCGGGAACCGCCAGCGATGCCGCCGACGTCGCGGCGGTGGGCAGTGCCGCGACCGAGCTGGACAGCGTGGTCGTGACCGGCACCCGCATCGCGCGTCCGGAGCTGGAGTCGGTGATGCCGATCTCGGTGGTGGATTTCGAGGCGGTCAAGGACACCGGCCGCTTCACCCTGTACGACGCGCTGCAGCTCAACCCCGCGATCGGCCCCGGCCTGGGCGAGATGAACTCGATGGGGCAGGAGTACGACAAGGGCGTGGCCAACATCGACCTGCGCGGCATGGGCACCAACCGCTCGCTGGTGCTGGTGGACGGGCACCGCTGGGTGTCCGGTGGCGCGCGCACCGCGGCGGTGGACCTCAACACCATTCCCTCGGCGCTGGTGGAGCGCATCGAGACCGTCACCGGCGGCGCCTCGGCCATCTACGGCGCCGACGCGGTCACCGGCGCGGTGAACGTGGTGATGAAGAAGCGCATGGACGGCGTCAGTGCCTCGCTGACCACCGGCATCGCCGAGGAGGGCGATGCGCGCCAGACCCAGGCCTCGGTCGCCGCCGGCTGGGATTTCATGGACGACCGCGCACACCTGGTATTCGGCGCCAACTACGTGTTCACCGACGAGATCCCGCTGCTGGACCGCTACCGGCAGCGCTACGTCTACCAGGTCAATCCGGAGAACACCGGTCCGGACGACGGCATCCCGGACAACATCATCATCGACTTCCACCAGTTCTACCGCTCCCCGTATCCCACCTGGTGCGAGTTCGAGGGCCAGGCGCCGTGCGGCACCAACGCCATCAATGGCGACTGGTACCAGCTGGTCGACGGGCAGGTGCGGCACATCCCGCGCGACAGCTACCGCACCATCTCCAACAACGATACCGGCACCCAGGATGGCGGCCCCGACACCGCGTTCGGCATCTACGACTACATGCTGCTGCGCGACAAGTCGGAGAAGGCCTCGGCCTATTCCAACCTGGAGGTGCAGCTCACGCCCGAGCTGACCTGGAACACCAGCCTCGGCTACGCGATGAGCTACGTCAGCGGCCATGCCCAATGGCCGGGCCACCGCGACGACGTGCGTCCGACCAACTGGTGGGGGACCGACCCGGAAACCGGCGTCGCCCATCCCGGCGGCATCGCGCGGCTGGACGATCCGTTCCTGCCGGAGTCGCTGCGCGCGCACATGGAGGCCAACGGCCTGACCGAGCTGCCGTTCAGCCGCCACTATTCGCACCTTCCGATGTCGCGCGAGATCCACCGCCGTGACGCGCTGAGCTTCGGCACCGACCTGTCCGGCGCGCTCACCAGCCGCATCGACTGGAAGGGCTTCCTGCGCTGGGGCCGGGTGGTGGACGACATCACCACCACCAACATGGTGGGCCGCAACGAATGGCTGCTGGCGCGCGACGTCACCGTGGACGCCGCCGGCAACCCGGTCTGCGCCAGCGAGGCCGCGCGTGCCGCCGGCTGCGTGCCGACCGACCTGTACAGCACCGCCATGCCCGGCCAGGCGTGGCTGGACTACGTGATGCCCTACGAGCGCTACGAGCGTACCGAGAACAGCCTGCTCAACCTGGGCCTGGGCATCAACGGCGCCCTGTTCGACCTGCCCGCCGGTAGCGTGCGCTTCGCCGCCGGCGCCGAGTGGCGCGAGGAGACGCTGGACACCCGCGACGATCCAGACGCAGCCAAGCTCGCCAACATCGTCTGGTCGCCGGGCAACGACCACGGCCTGCACCCGGACATGAGCGCCAGCCGCCGCGTGTCGGAGGTGTATGGCGAGGTGGTGGTGCCGGTGCTGGCCGACCTGCCGGGCGTGCACCGGCTGGATGTGGAGGGCGCGTACCGCTACTCCCACTACAGCGACAACCCGTCCACCCGCACCTGGAAACTCGGCCTGATCTGGTCGCCGTTCGAGGGCCTGAGCCTGCGCGGCGTGAAGGGCTTCAGCACCCGCGTGCCCAACTTCGGCGAGCTGTACTCGCCGGTCAGCATGGTCACCCTGGGCCACATCGCCGACCCCTGCCAGGAAGGCCGCATCACCCAGGACCGCGACCGCCCCGGCAACTGCGCGGCCACCGTGCCCGGCTGGACCGGACCGTTGCCCACGCCCAACCAGAACGCGCCGCGCGTGTTCACCGGCGGCAACGCCGAGCTGGACCCGGAAACCTCCAACTCCTTCTCCTACGGCGTGGTGTGGCAGCCCGCGTTCGTGCGCGGGCTGGACATCACCGCCGACTACTGGGAGATCGACATCGACAACGTGATCACCTCGATCGCCTACGGCACGATCATGAACAACTGCGTCAACGCTACCGGTGCGCCGGACATGGGCTACTGCCAGTTCGTGCATCGCCACGCGGCCGACGGTCCCGGCCACCTCGCCGGCGAGGTCGATTACGTGCAGGCGCAGTACGCCAACCTCGCCGGCCGCCGCACCCGCGGCATCGACTTCGGCGCCAACTACGCCTTCGACCTGGGCCCCGGCCGCTACCGCCTGGGCCTGAGCGCCACGCGCAACCTGGAGCGCCGGGTGATTGCCCAGCGCGGCAGCGAGGGCACGGATTCGGCCGGCCAGTTCCAGTACCCGGACCTCAAGGCGACGCTGGCCAATCGCTATGACATCGGCGATTTCCGCATCGGCCTCAACACCCGCTGGATCAGCAAGAGCCTGTACGCGGTCAACGACCAGTCGCTGGAAACGCGCGAGATGCCGTACGTGCCCGCGTACTGGCAGCACGACCTGACCTTCAGCTGGTTCCCGACGATGAACTACTCGGTGTCGCTGGGCATCAAGAACGTCACCGACAGCAAGGTGGACCACCCGGTGCTGCGCGCGTTCGCCACCACCCCGCACCTGAGTGCCGACACGGTCAACGCCAACAACGGCGCCGCCTACATGGACGGCATCGGCCGCTATGTGTTCCTGACCCTCAAGGCGGACTTCTGATGCGCGCGCTCGACATGCATACGGCACGGGGTGCCGGCGGGCGAGGGCGCACGATGCTGGCGGCGACCCTGCTGGCGATGACGGTCTCGATGGCGATGCCGCAGGCGACCGCCGCGGCTTCGGCAGGCGCGGCGACCCTCGGCCCGGCCGATGGCCGGGCGGCCAGCGAGGTCGCACACCGCCTGCGCGATCCGTCGCAGGTGCTGGTGATCGCCCATCGCGGCTGCGTGGGCGACGCGCCGGAGGTGTCGCTGGCCTCGATCGACGCCTGCGCCGGCAAGGGCATCGACGGCATCGAGCTGGACATCCGCACCTCGAAGGACGGCGTGCTGGTGGCCATCCACGACGCCACCCTGGAGCGCACCACCAACGGCAGCGGCAAGGTCGCCGACCACACCGCCGCCGAACTGCGCCAGCTGCGCCTGCGCCGCGGCAACGGCGGCCCGCGGGTGGTGGTGACCGACCAGCACCTGCCGACCCTGGAGGAAATGCTGATGGCCGCCCGCCGCCACGGCTTCATCGTCCACCTCGACATCAAGGACGCCCGCTACGCCGACGTGGCCCGGGTGGTCCAGCGCACCGGCATGGCCGGGCAGGCCACCGCCTGGCTCACCGGCCGCCCCGGCGATGTCCACCAGCCGGACCCGGCACTGGGCCAGGTGCTGGCCTTCGTGCCACGCATCCAGGGATGCGCAGCCGATGCGGCGCCCACCTGCCGCGGCAACAGCGCCGATGACCTGATGGACTTCGCCGCGTACAACGTCGCCGGCTACTTCCTCTGGTACCGCACCACGCCGAAGGAATACGCCCGCTTCCAGGCTGCCCCGCGCCCGGCCGGCACCCGGCTCACCACCGAGACCCTGTGGGAGATCGACAACCTGCCGCGCGCGCGGCGCCTGGCCGAATACCGCCGCCTGCGCGAGGCCGGCGCCACCCTGTTCCTCACCGACCACCCCGAGGACATGGTCGCCGCCTTCCGCGATACCCGGAGCACCCCATGAGTCGCATCGCCCGGCTGGCTCTGGCCGGCCTGCTTGCCCTTGCCTCGCTGTCTGCCAGCGCCACCGGCCCGGACGTGATCGCCCACCGCGGCGGCGCGCTCACCTGGCCGGAGAACACCCTGTACGCCTTCGAGCAGGCCGCCCGCGCCGGCGTGGACTACCTCGAGCTGGACCTGCAGATGACCGCCGACAACGTCCTGCTGGTCACCCATGACGCCGAGATCAATCCCCAGTTCTGCCGCGCCCCCGAGGGCCAGGGCCTGGTGCCCAAGGCCGTGCGCGTGCTCACCGCCGAGCAGGGCCGCGCCTTCGATTGCGGCAGCCGCTCGCGCAGCATCTACCCCGATGCCGAGAAGCGTGCCGCGGGCATGCCCACGCTGGAGGAGGTGTTCGCCGCCTTCGCCGGCAACAGCAACGTGCGCTGGTTCATCGAGACCAAGATGCCGAAGGAGGGCAGCCCCGGCGCCCCGATCGACACCACCCTTTACGCGGCCAAGCTCGACCAGCTGGTGCGCAGGTACGGCCTGGAGGACCGCGTGGTCCTGCAGTCCTTCGACTGGCGCACCCTGCGCGCCATGCGCGAGCTCAACCCGCGCATCCGCACCTGCCCACTGGCCGTGCCGCGCCACAGCCACGACTACGCCGCCACCCTGCGCGAGCTCGGCGCCACCTGCATCGTCCTGTCCACCCGCGAGACCACGCCCGCCCAGGTCGCCGCCCTCCAGCGCGACGGCGTGCTGGTGTTCTCCGGCGTCATCGACAGCCAGGCGGAGTGGGAGCAGGCGCTGGATTACGGATACGACGCGCTCTTCAGCAATGATCCGGTGGGGCTGATGGAGTATTTGGAGCGCGCGGAGCGGAGCTGACAGCCTGGCCCGGAAGGGAGGGCGAGGGGCACCCGGCGCGGGTTCGAGGCAACCGGAAACAGGGGCGGTCGGCATCGCTGGGTCGAAGAAGGGGCGGCGGGTCCCCGCCCGGCGCGCCGCCCCCCCTGG
>JAEWAG010000211.1 GCA_023391775.1 Pseudomonadota bacterium
ATGCCGGGCCCTCCAGTACTGCTCCAGCGCGGGCTGGACTTACCAGATCACGACCTGGGCATCGCCCTGGCGGACCATCGGCGAGCCCGGCTCGCATTTGAACGCCGCGGCGAAGGCCGGCAGGTTCGATGGCGCGCCGATGGCGCGGAACTCGGCCAGGGCATGCTCGTCGGTGGCCAGGCGGGTCTTCATCTCCTCCGGGGTGAAGTTGCGGCGCCACACGGTGGCCCAGTTGAGGAAGAAGCGCTGGTCGCGGGTCAGCCCGTCGGTCAGCGGGTCCGGGGTGTCGCCGGCGGCGGCCTTCATCGCGTCATAGGCCGTGGCCAGGCCACCCAGGTCGGCGATGTTCTCGCCCAGGGTGTGGCGGCCGTTGAGCTTCTGGCCATCGGCGGTGGTGTAGCCGTCGAACTGGGCGATCAGCTTGCCGGTGCGCGCGGCGAAGCCCTCGGCGTCGGCCGGGGTCCACCAGTTCTCGAACTTGCCGGTCGGCCCGAAGCGGCTGCCCTGGTCGTCGTAGCCGTGGGTCATCTCGTGGCCGATCACCGCGCCGATGCCGCCGTAGTTCATCTCGTCGGTGGCCTGCGGGTCGAAGAACGGCGGTTGCAGGATCGCGGCCGGGAACACGATCTCGTTCTGCAGCGGGTTGTAGTAGGCGTTGACCATCTGCGGCGGCATGCCCCATTCGGTCTTGTCCACCGGCTGGCCGATCTTGGACAGGTTCCAGCGGTAATTGAACTCCTGCGCCGCCAGCACGTTGCCGATGTAGCTGTCACGGCCGGTTTCCAGGCCGCTCCACTCGCGCCACTTGTCCGGGTAGCCGATCTTGGTGGTGAACGAGGCCTGCTTGACCAGGGCCTTGGCCTTGGTCTCCTCGCTCATCCACTCCAGCTTCTCGATGCGCGCCTTCAGTGCGGTGCCGAGGTTGGCGACCAGCGTCTCCATCTTGGCCTTGGACTCGGCCGGGAAGGCCACGTCCACGTACAGCTGTCCCAGCGCTTCGCCGGCCTGGCCGTTGATGGTGCCCAGCACGCGCTTCCAGCGCGGCTTCATTTCCTTCTGCCCGCGCAGGGTGGCCGAGTAGAAGTTGAAGTTCTCCTGTACGAATTCGTCGCTCAGGAACGGTGCGGCGCCGTCGACGGTGTGGAAGCGCAGGTAGGCCTTCCACACCGATGCATCGGTGTCGGCCAGCGCCTTGTCGACTTCCTTGTGGAAGTCGGGCATCGCCAGCGAGAACTGCTCCGGCGTGGCCACGCCCTGCGATTCGAAGAACTTGGACCACGGGAAGTTCGGGGTCAGCGCGTCGGCGTCGGCCAGGGTGACCGGGTTGTAATACAGCGAGACGTCACGCGAGAGCTCCTCGCGCGACTTGGAGGCCTTGGCCAGGCGGGTCTCGAACGCCATCACGTCCTTGGCCTGGGCCTGTGCGGCGGCGGCATCGACACCGGACAGTTCCAGGATGCGGGCGATGTGGGCGACGTACTTCTCGCGGATGTCCTGCTTGTCCGCGTCGGTGTAGTACCGGCTGTCCGGCAGGCCCAGGCCGCCCTGGCTGGCGTAGGCGATGTTCTGGTCCGGGTTCTGGAAGTCGGCCTCGGCGCCGAAACCGAACAGGAAGTTGCCGCCCTTGGCCGCGCTGCTGCGCAGGTACTGGGCGATGGCGTCCTTGTCGGCCAGCGCGTCGAGCGCGGCCAGCTCGGCGGCGAGCGGCTCGATGCCCTGGGCGTTGATCTTCGCCTCGTCCATGCCGGTGGCCCACAGGTCGCCGACGATCTTCTTCACGCCGGTGGCGGCGGTGTCGGCGGCGGCCTGCTCGGCCAGCTGCTGCTGGATCGCGTTGGAGCGCTCGTCGAGCATCTCGAACGCGCCCCAGCTGGTCCGGTCGGCGGGGATCGGGTTGGCGGCCAGCCACTTGCCATTGGCGTAACCGGCGAAGTCGGTGCAGGCCTGCCTGGTGTCGTCCAGGTCGGCCAGCTCGAAACGGTTGACCGGCGGCAGCTTGCTCTCGTCCAGGGTCAGGGCGCCGGCCGTGGTGTCGACGGGGGCAGGCGGGGCGGCTTCGTCCTTGGAGCAGGCGGCCAGCGCCGCGGCGATGGCCAGCGGCAGCAGCAGGGCTTGGGTCTTGCGGATGTTCACGGTGGGAGGTCTCCGGCCCTCGCGGGCGTGCTTTGGCCCCGGGGCGGGGCAGTGCCCCGACTGTACGCCGGCGTTTGCCGGACGGGGGAATGCCGGAGGTCATGCGTGCAGAATGTCCCCGGACGACCACGGGGAGGGCAGGGATGGACATCGAATTCCACGGAGCCGCCGGTGGCGTCACCGGCTCAATGCACCTGGTGGAGGCGGCCGGCCGGAGGATCCTGCTGGACTGCGGGATGCTCCAGGGCGGCCGCGAGCTGGAGGCCGGCAACGCCGAGCCGTTCCCGTTCGACCCGGCGGCGCTGGATGCGGTGGTGGTCAGCCACGCCCATATCGACCATATCGGGCGCCTGCCGCTGCTGGTGGCGCGCGGCTACCGTGGGCCGGTGTGGCTGCAGCGGGCCACCGCCGACCTGCTGCCGGCGATGCTGGAGGACGCCGCGTCGCTGGCCGCCTCCGAGGCCGAGCGCGCCAACCGGCGGCGGCACCCGGACGAGCCACGGCAGGCCCCGCTGTTCACGACGGAGGACGTGGCCGCGGTGCTGCGGCTGCTGCGGCCGCTGGACTACGACGTCCGTACCGGGATCGTGCCGGGCGTGGAGCTGGCGCTGCGCGACGCGGGCCACATCCTCGGCTCGTGCATCGTCGAGCTGTGGGGCGACGGCCGCAAGCTGGTCTTCTCCGGCGACCTGGGACCGAAGGGGACGCCGATCCTGCGCGATCCATCCGTGATCACCGAGGCCGACCTGGTGGTGATGGAGTCCACCTATGGCGACCGCGACCACCGCGAACGCAGCGCCACCGTGCAGGAGCTGGGCGAGGTGTTCGAGCACGCCTGGCGCGATGGCGGTACGGTGCTGATCCCGGCCTTCGCCGTGGGCCGCAGCCAGGAACTGCTGTACTGGTTCGCCCGCTACTGGAACGAGTGGAAGCTGGAGCGCTGGCGGATCTTCCTCGACAGCCCCATGGCCGGGAAGGTGGTCGCGGTCTACGACCGCCACCACGAACTGTTCGACGAACAGGCCACCCGGGTGTGGCGACAGAAACCCTCGCCGTTCCGCCTGCCCAACCTGCACTACACCGAGTCCAACCAGGCTTCGATGGGGATCAACTCGATCGTGTCCGGCGCGATCGTGATCGCCGGTTCGGGCATGGCCAACGGCGGCCGCATCCAGCACCACCTGCGCCACCGTCTGGACCGGCGCGATACCCACGTGGTGTTCGTCGGCTACCAGGCCGAGGGGACCCTGGGCCGGCGCCTGGTCGAGCGCGCGCAGTGGGTG
>JAEWAG010000218.1 GCA_023391775.1 Pseudomonadota bacterium
GAGGTGGCCGCCGCGATCCGCGCCAGCGGCGGCTCGGCCGAGGCGGTGGCCCTGGACGTGACCTCCGACGCCAGCGTGGCCGAGGCACTGGCCTCGATCTCCTGCCCGGTGGACGTGCTGGTCAACAACGCCGGCCTGCAGCACATCTCGCCGCTGGAGGAATTCGCGATGGACCGCTGGGAGTTCCTGGTGCAGGTGATGCTTGTCGGCGTGGCCCGCCTGACCCGCGCGGTGCTGCCAGGCATGCGTGACCGCGGCTACGGGCGCATCGTCAACATCGGCAGCATCCACGCACTGGTCGCCAGCCCGTGCAAGAGCGCCGACGTGGCCGCCAAGCACGGGCTGGTCGGCTTCTCCAAGGTGGTGGCGCTGGAGACAGCGGACACCGACATCACCATCAACACCATCTGCCCCAGCTACGTGAAAACGCCGCTGGTGGACAGCCAGATCGCGGCACAGGCGCGCACCCGTGGCATCTCCGAGGACGACGTGGTCGCGCAGGTGATGCTCAAGCCGATGCCCAAGGGCGTGTTCATCGGCATGGACGAGCTGGCCGGCACCACCGCCTTCCTGATCTCGCCGGCGGCGCGCAACCTCACCGGCCAGTGCCTGGTGCTCGACGGCGGCTGGACCGCGCAGTAGCGGCTGCGCACGCCGGCGCCCGGCACCTGCATCGCCGCGTGGAACATCCCCGGCGGCATCGCGGCCCGAAACGGCGCTGGTCAATTTTTAGCCAGCCCTCTTGACGCGCCCGTGACGCAAGGCGCTCCGGCGGTTATCCACACGGTTGTCCGCGAACCATCCACAGCCGGTGTGGAAAACCTCGTCGCCGCACGCGAACGGGGTGGACAAAAATTCACCACCCATCTTGACACGCTTGTGGCGCAAGCCGGCGCGCGGCTTATCCACACGCTTTTCCCGCAGCTTTCCACATGCAATGTGGAAAACCCTGCAGCGCGTGGAACATCGCTCAGAGGCGCGACCAGCTCCAGGATTGCATGCGGCCGTCGCGGTACGGCATGACGCCATGGAACGCACGCGGATCGGCGTCGAACACCAGCGGCAGGAAGTGGCGGTCGCCATCCCACAGCGGCAGGTCCATCAGCCGGTCCACCTCCACCCATTCCAGCGTGCCTTCCGGATTGGACTCCAGCGGCGTGCCGGTCCAGCCGTCGATCACGAACACGAAGCCCAGCCAGTCCTCGCCGTTCTTGCCGAAGCCCGGCCAGCTGATGGTGCCGCGCAGCTGCATCGAGGTGCACTCGATGCCCGCCTCCTCAAGGATCTCGCGGCGCATGCAGGCGACCACGTCCTCGTCGCGCTCGATCTTGCCGCCGAGGCCGTTGTACTTGCCGAGTTGGTGGTCGTCCGGCCGGGCGTTGCGGTGGATCATCAGGACCCTCGAGCGGTCCGGAGAGAGCACGTAGCCCAGGGTAGCGACGATGGGGGTGTAGGGCATGGGCCGCTCCTGGCGAAAGCGGCGATTCTACCGCCCTGCCCTGTGGCGGCCCGCCACGTACGTGGGCTCCGCGACACGGCCGGTGCTGGCATCCGCATGCGCGGGCCCGCCCGGCTCGCAGCCGCCGCGTGTCAGGCCCGGTCTTGGCTCCACAGCATCCGGCCGCCCGGCGCTGCGGATCGGTCGATGTCCCCCGTCCGCAGGCGGGCTCTCTCTCAGCCCAGGATCCGGTCGCGCAGCGCGTCGTAGTCGGGGCCGATGGGCTCGGCCGACGCGGGGCGTGCCAGCAGCGCGGCCAACGCCGGCGGCACTTCCACCGGATGCCCGACCAGGGGCTCGACCACGGCCTCGAACTTGGCCGGATGCGCGGTGGCCGCGACCGCCCAGTCGCCCTGCGCTCCGTCGGCGCGCAGGGTTTCCAGCACGTGCACGGCGGTGGCGGTGTGCGGACAGAACACTTCGCCATGACGCCCGCTGCGGCGGGCGATGGTCGCCGCGATCACCTCGTCGTCCACCGCGATGGCGGCAAAGCCGTCGCGCAGGGCGGCCTCGTCGCCGGCGTACAGCCAGCGCAGGCGCTCGAAGTTGCTCGGCGCGCCCACGTCCATGGCATTGGCGGTGGTCGCCACGCTGGCGCGTGGCGTGTACTCGCCGCCTGCGAAGAATTCCGGCAGGACGCGGTTGGCATTGGTCGCCAGCACGATGCGCCCCAGCGGCACACCCAGCGCCCGCGCCAGGATCGCCGCCAGCGCGTTGCCCAGGTTGCCGGTGGGAATGACGAAGTTGAGCTCGCGCCCGGTCGCTGCGTGGTGAGTCAGCGCCGCATGCGCGTAGTAACTCAGCTGGGCCACCAGCCGGCCCAGGCTGATGCTGTTGGCCGAGCTCAGCGGCGCGCGGGCCTGGAGCTGGCCGTCGTTGAGCGCCTGCTTGACCAGGGCCTGGCAGTCGTCGAACGAGCCGGCCACGCGCAGCGCGGTGACGTTGCCACCGAAGCAGCCCAGCTGGTGCGCCTGGCGCGGGGACACGCGACCGTCCGGATACAGCACCACCACCCGCAGGCCCGGCTGGCCGTGGAAGGCCGCGGCCACCGCCGCGCCGGTGGCGCCGGAGGGGGCGACCAGGATCGTCAGCGGCTGCTGCGCGCCGCGGCGGATCCGGGCCAGGCAGGCGGCGAGGAAGCGCGCGCCGACGTCCTTGAAGGCGGCGGTCGGGCCATGGAACAGCTCCAGCACGTGGTCACCCGGCGTGGCCAGTGGCAGCAGCGGCACCGGGAAATCCAGCGCCGCGGCGCAGATGGCCGGCAACTCGGCTTGCAGTGCGTCGCCGGCGAAGAACGGCGCCAGCAGGTGGGCCGTGGTCTCGGCCAGGGTGGCGCCGGCCTGCAGCTGGCGCGGGGCCGGCAGCGCTTCGGGCACGTACAGGCCGCCATCGGGCGCCAGGCCGGCGGCGATGGCCTGGCTGAGGTTCACGGCGGGTGCGGCATTGCGGGTGGAAATGAAGTTCAT
>JAEWAG010000247.1 GCA_023391775.1 Pseudomonadota bacterium
GGCCTGGACCGCGCCCGCGCCGCCGGGGAGGACGTGGCCCGCGGCCAGGCCCTGCTGGCGCGCTCTGGACTGGGCGATGCCGAGCGCGCGGTGCTCGGCTACGAGCTGGGCAAGGTGCTGGACGGCCGCGGCCAGCACGCCGAAGCCATGGAGGCCTGGCACCAGGCCAATGCCGCCCGCCGGCGCGTCGCGGGTCGACCCGACGTGCCCGCGCTGCAACAGCGCGTCCAAGCGATCATCGCCACCCAGACCCGCGGACGCCTCGCCGCCCAGGCATATGGCAGCGATGATCCGCGCCCGCTCTTCATCGTCGGCATGCCACGCAGTGGCACCACCCTCACCGAGCAGATCCTGGCAGCCCATCCGGCCGGCCACGGTTGCGGAGAGTTGCCGGACATCGCCCTGATCGCCAACCAGCTGGCCGCGGAGGTCGACAGCGAGGACCCCTGCGCGGTTCCCGAAGCCCTGCTTCGCGACGCCGCGGGCCGCTACCTGCGCGCGGCCACCCGCAATGCGCCGGCCGGCGCCCGCTGCCTGGTCGACAAGGCGCCGCTGAACTTCTTTCATCTGGGCCTGGTCGCGCGCCTGTTCCCGAACGCCCGGGTGATCTGGTGCCGGCGCGATCCGCGCGACATTGCCGTGTCGGTCTACGCGGAGAACTTCGCCGTGGACGAGCGCCTGGCGACCGACCTGGGCGACATCGGCCATTACATCAACATGCAGACGCGGCTGATGCGCCACTGGCAGGCCCACCTGCCACTGCCGGTGCTGGAGCTGGTGTACGAGGAACTGGCCTCCGATCCGGAGCCGGCGGCGCGCCGTCTGGTGGACTTCGCCGGGCTGGAATGGGACCCCGGCTGCCTCGAGTTCCATCGCAGCGGCCGCGGCGTGCAGACACCCAGCCGCTGGCAGGTACGGCAGCCGATCTATACCCGCTCCATCGGCCGCTGGCAGCGCCACGGCGACGCACTTGCGCCGCTACTGGCCACGCTCGATCCCGATTCCTATCCGCGTGCAGGCGGCGCGGCAGACAACGACCAGCCCAGCACGCCTTCGGCCTGAGCCAGCTCGGCCACCTCGACGCGCCAGCCCGGGCGCGCCTGGCCCAGTGCGTGTGCCAGCTCATCCACCTGGGCCCGATCCAGCGCGCACTCCACCATTTCGGCAGTGCGCAGGCGCGCCCGCGCCAGGTCCTGTTCCAGTCTCGCCAGTCCCTTCAGGGCGGGGGCAGGATCCGGACCGACACCGGCCAGCAGGCCGTGCACTGCCTGCCGCGTTTCCAGCAGCAGATCCGGCGCGGATGATCGCCCAGCGATAGCTGCCAGCTCCGCGAGTGCCCGGTTGTATCGCTCCCGTGCCTGTACTGCCGCGCTGTCCGGCGGGCGGCCAGCACGCACCGCGGCCAGCACCGGCAGCACTTCGTGCGCGGCGGCAAGCAGCCCTTCCGGAGCGGCCAGGTGCTGGTGATGGGAAATCTCTTCGCGCCCCACCTGCACCAGGCGCGAGCGCTGGTGGTGCATCACCAGGTGCAACCCGCCTCCGTCGGCGAGTACACGGCAGGCCTCCGCCAGTGCCGGCTGGCGACGTGCGTACTCGAAACCGAACTGGCTGGTGACGCAATCGAAGCCGCCATCGGCGAACGGAAGCGCTTCCATGTCCACGCCGGGATGGAAGCGGATGCTGGCACCGTGTTCCGCAGCCAGCCATGTCGGCGCGACGTGGGCCATGTCCACCGCATCCACGTCCACCGCGCCGCGATGCAGCTCCCACAGCAAGGCCGGGACGGCGCCGTTGCCGGTCGCAAGGTCGAGCACCCGGCTGTGTGCGGGCAGGGACGAGAGCGCTGCACGCCAGAAGCCGCCGATGGCGCCCGCGTAATTGCCCTGGAAGCTTGTGGCGCAGGAATGCAGGCGCCCGCTGGCCCAGTAGTCGGACCAGGCATCGCGCCGCGCCGGCGCCTGTTGGAATGAAGTCGGATGCATGCGCCAAGCATGGGGTGTGATGCCGGCCGTGCCAAGGCGTGCAGCCGCCGCCGCTGCAGATACGCGGCACCGCGTCGTCGCGCCACACAAAGAAGAAGGCCCCGTTTCCGGGGCCTTCTCTTTACAGCATCAACAGACGGCTATCAGAACGTCTGGGTGTAGCGGAAGTACACGGTACGGCCGTAGGCGTCGTACAGGTAGAAGTTCCACGGACGGCCGTCGTACTGCACCAGCTCCGGATAGCGGTCGCCAACGTTCATCGCGCCGACGGCGATCTTGGCGTTCCACGGAGCGCTCCAGGTCACCTGGACATCGTTGGTGGCGTAGCCGCCAACCTGCAGGCCCGGATTGCCGTTGGTCAGACGCGGGTTCTGCTGGCCTTCGATGTAGTTGATGTTCCAGGCGAAGTTGAAGTCGCCCCAGGTCCAGTCATTGGCCAGGTTGGCACGCATCTGCGGCGAACCCAGGCGGCCGATGTAGTCAACGGTGCCCAGGATGTCGGTGATCTCGTACTTGCCGATGTACGAAACGGTCAGGCGGTTCTGCAGGCGACCCGCGCCACCGAAGTCGAAGTCGGTGTTGGCACGGAAGTCGACACCGTCGGTCTTCAGGTCACCCTGGTTGGCGTAACCGGCGATGATCTCGGTGATGCGGCCGATCGCGTTGCGGGTGATGCTCAGGCCGGCCGGGATCTGGCCGTACTGCGCCGGATCCAGGTCCATCTCGATGATGTCCTGGGCGCCGATCGAGGAGATGGTGTCCTCAACGGTGATGTTGTAGTAGTCGACGCTCAGGTCCAGCCAGTCGACCGGGTCATACACCACGCCGACCGAGAACTGCTCGGACTGCTCCGAGGACAGCGAGGGGTTGGCGATGAAGTAGGTGTCGACCTGCAGGCGGCAGGTGCTCGGCTGGCCGAGGGCGGCGCAGGACTGCGGATCGTTGACCGGCTCGGCCGAGAAGGTGCGGGCCTGGGTCAGGATGTCCAGACCCGGAGCGCGGAAGCCCTGGCCGTACGAGGCACGCAGGGTCAGGTTCTCCAGCGGCTGCCAGCGGGCGGCGATCTTCGGCGAGAAGTCGTTGCCGTAGTCGCTGTACTTGTCGTAACGGCCGGCCAGGGTGA
>JAEWAG010000279.1 GCA_023391775.1 Pseudomonadota bacterium
CGGCGCGGTGCGCGAGCTGGTGCTGCGGGTACCGCAACTGCACGAGGCCGAACCGGCCATGGAGCTGCTGGTGCGCGAAGGCCGGCGCGAGACGCCGCTGCCGGGCCCGCGCTTGCAGGTGCTGGAATGGCCGCCATTCCGCGCGCTGGGCCAGGGCCTGCCGACCTACCGCCAGCAGTTCAGTGACGCGGTGGATGCGGTGGAAGCGGGCGCGCCCCATGCGATGGAGCGGTTCCTCGGCCAGGCCGCGCTGCTGGCCGCCGATGACCATTACGCCCGCCGGTTCGCGCCGGAACTGGCCGCCGCCTATGCGCGGCTGGTGAACGTGTTCAACGTTTCCGGCCAGTTCGATGCGTCCTCGCGCCTGCTGCGCCACTACCGCGGGCAGGTGCATGCGGCCATCGCCGACCATGTCGACGCCGGCGGTGAATACAACATCGGGGTGATCGCCAGCCAGACGCTGGCCTTCGCCATCCACCGCGCGCAGGAGCGCGACCTGGTCCAGTGGGCGATGACGGACCTGGTCGGGCCGGATTTCGACCCGGCGGCCTCGCCCAACGCGACCCTGCTGTACAACCTGGCCTGCTACCACGCGCTGCAGGGCGACACCGTGCGCGTGCTGGAGCACGTGGCCGCGGCGCGCCGGCTGGGCAAGCCCGCGGCGCAGTTCCTGGCCGATGCCGACTTCAAGGCCTACCACCAGGATCCGCGGTTCCTGGCGGTACTGGCCCAGGCGCCGGACGTGCACGGCGGGCAATAGCGCGTTGCGGCCCGCCGCGGCGGCGTGGCCGCACCGGGGGTCAGAAGCCGTTGCGCGGAGAGGAGGCGACCAGCGCCGTCTCCAGCAGGAAGGTGAAGAGCACGCCGCGTGCGCCGCACAGCAGGCCGGCGATGGCCAGCAGCCCCAAGCCGATGGCCACCAGCTGCCAGCGCTTGCGCAGCACCCGGCGCCGGGTCGGCGCGACCAGCGTGGCGACGATGGCGGCCTGCGCGAACAGGCTGCCCAGCAGCACGTTGTCGCGGCCTTCGAAATCGGTGGTCAGGGCCAGCGGGCCCACTTCGGCGGCGGTGAACCGGGTCAGCAGCAGCGCGATGGCGACGGCTGCCGCCGGTCCGAACACCCAGGCCAACGGCACCCATGCCGCCTTGCGTTTGCGACCGTTCAACCCGTATTCCCTCCGCGACCCCGTGCAGGAAGGGCCTACGTTGTCCGGCCTGGCGCCGGCGCCCGGATGCCTCATCGGATCATTCCCCGGTATTCGTGCAGCCCCCTGCGCTGCGAAGCATCCCAGCCTGCGGCGCCCGGCGGTATCAGGGTTTTCTGAATGGTTGCGCGCCTTTTGCAGTCGCGCTTTGCCTGTCTGTCACGTGGGTGAACCGCAACTTCGGCAAATACAGCGTCCGCGCGGTTTTTCACCCCTGTTTGGCGGTCCGTGCGAAAGGCTGCACCCCGGCATACACAACGGAGGCACCCATGAAGACTTCCAGGATCCTTGGCGCGATGGCGGCGGTACCGCTGGTTCTCGGCATGGCCACCGCGAGCGCGCAGAACGGCCGCTACGGGCCGGAGGACGAGGGCCGCCGTTTCAATGATGGCAGCCGCGTGGTCTGCGAGAAGGTCGAGGTGCGCCGCGACTCGGGCGACCCCAACCGCTTGGCCGGAACGGCGGCCGGTGCGGTGATCGGCGGCCTGATCGGCAACCAGGTCGGTGACGGCAACGGCCGCAAGCTCGCCACCGTCGGTGGCGCCGTCGCCGGCGGCGCGATCGGCCGCAAGGTGCAGGGCGACCGCCAGGAGTCCAAGGGCGAGCGCGTGGTCGAGACCCGCTGCGAGCGCGTCTGGCGCTGATCCACCCTTTGAATGGAGAACGAGATGTCCGACAACGCAGAACTCGAGCGCAAATTCTGGAAGGCCCTCAAATCCGACATGACCGTGATGCTGGGCGTGGACGGGTTGGAGGATGGCCACACCCGGCCGATGACCGCCCAGCTGGAACACGAGGGCCACGGGCCCATCTGGTTCTTCACCTCGATCGACAACGTGCTGGTGCAGCAGCTGGCCGCGCCGCGCCGTGCCACGGCCGCGTTCGTGGCCAAGGGCCATGACCTGTTCGCCAGCATCGGCGGGCAGCTGGTGGTCGACACCGACCGCGCCGTGGTCGAGCGCCTGTGGAACCCGTTCGTCGCTGCCTGGTACGAGGGCAAGGACGATCCGAAGCTGGCGCTGCTGCGGCTGGACCCGGACCAGGGCGAGGTGTGGCTCAACGGCAGCAGCCTGTGGGCCGGGGTGAAGATGCTGATGGGCATCGACCCGAAGAAGGATTACAAGGACAAGGTCGCGCAGGTCGACCTGCGGTAGGGGGCGGCGGGGGCGCGTCTCGTCGCGCGTTCCCGCCGTTTTTTATCTTCCCCATACGAAGAACGCCCCGCATTGGGGGGCGTTCTTTCGTGCGGCGGGAGGAATCAGCGCCCGTCGCCGTCCGCATCGCCCGGCAGGGCACGCTCCACCCGGTGCCAGGCATCACGCACCGCATGGCGGGCGTCGGACCATTCCATCCGCGAGCTGCCGCGGGCCTGGCCCCAGTTGCGCTCCAGGTCGGCCTCCAGGCCGTCGTCCCATTCGCGGGCGTGGTTGCTGTTGCGGGCGTAGGTGCCATAGCGGTAGGCCGGACGGTAGTCGGTTTCGTACTCGTAATCGCTGCGGTAGTAGTCGGCCGTGGCGTACTGGTCGGCGTAGTAGCGGTCGGTGTCCTCGTAGGCGCGATAGGTGCGGTCGGAGCGGTCGAAGGCGTCACGCACCGCCTCGCGGGCCTGGTCCCAGCTCAGGCGCGAGCTGTCCTTGGCCGACTCCCAGCCCAGGCGGGCCTGCGCCTCGAGGGTGTCGTCCCACACGCGGCTGCCGTACTGCTCGCGCACGGTAAGGCCGTAACGGTAGGCCGGGGCGTAGTCGCTGTCGTAATCGAAGGACTGGTCGGTGTACGGACGGTTGGCGTACTCGACGCGCCAGTACTCGGCCTCGCCGGTGGGATCCAGGCGCTCGGCCACGCCCTTGCCGGCGGCTGCACCCGCCAGGGCGCCGACCGCGCCACCGACCAGGGTGCCGATCGGCCCGAGC